>DASUNJ010000126.1:0-2198 GCA_036277235.1 Thermoanaerobaculia bacterium
GGCCGTGCCGCCGGTGAGCAGAGGCGACAGCAGCTCGAACAGGGAGATGTCGAAGGTCGACAGGGCCAGGCATGGCATGCGGTCGCCGGCCGCGAAGCCGAACAGCCCGCGTGTGGCGGCGAGGGTGGCCGCGAGCATGCCGTGCTCGACCTGCACCGCCTTGGGTTGGCCGGTGGTGCCGGAGGTGTAGATGAGGTAGGCGAGGGACCGCTCCAGGTTGAAACCTGGGGCTATGAATGGCTGTCCTTCCGGACAGAGAATTTCGATGTCCAGGGAGGCGTCCCCCTCTGTCCCATCGGGACAGCCATTCCTAGCCCCGGGTTTCAACCCGGGGTGCTCCACCACCACCACCCGCACCCCCGTGTCCGCCAGCAGGAACGCCAACCGCGCCGGCGGATGAGCGGGGTCCAGCGCCAGCAGGGCGCCTCCGGACTTGAAGATCCCCAGCACCGCCACCGCCAGCTCCGGAGTCTGCTCGACGCACAGTCCCACCGGTACCTCCGGCCCGACCCCCAGAGCCCGCAAGCGATCGGCCAGGAGGTTCGCCCGGCGATCGAGCTCGCCGTAGGTGAGACCCCTCTCCTCCTCTCCGGCGAGCGCGACGGCCACGGCCTCCGGCGAGCGGCGCGCCTGCGCCTCGAAGAGCTCGACCACGCCCATCGTCTCCGGTGCCGCGGGGACGGCGGTGTCGTTCCACTCGGTCCGGAGCTGATGGCGCTCGGCCTCGGTCAGCAGCGGCAGCTCGGAGGAAATCCGCTCCGGCGCCGCCACCGCCGTGGCGAGCAACCGCTCGAATTGGCCGATCAGGCGGTCGATGGTCGTGCCGTCGAACAGATCGGTGGCGAATTCGACTGCACCGGCGAGCCCGCCATCGTGCTCCTCCAGGCCGAGCGTGAGATCGAACCTCGACGTCGTTCCGGCCCCGCCCAGCGGCCGCAGGCGCAGATCCCGGATCTCCAGGCTCGCGACGGGAGCGTTCTGCAGGACCAGCATCGCCTGGAACAGGGGCGTGTGGGCGAGGCTCCTCTCTGGCGTGAGTTCCTGGACGATCTTTTCGAACGGCACGTCCTGGTGCAGGTGGGCGGCGAGAGCGGTCTCGCGGACCCGGCCGAGCAGCTCCCGGAACGTGGGCTCTCCGGCCAGATCGCCGCGCAGCACCAGCGTGTTGATGAAGAACCCGATGAGCCCCTCGATTTCCACCCGGTTGCGCCCGGCGACCGGGGTGCCCACCGCGAGATCTTGCTGCCCGCTGTAGCGCGCCAGCAGGGTCTGGAAACCAGCCAGGAGCACCATGAAGAGGGTCGCTCCCTCGCGCCGGCCCAGGGCCTGTGCCTGCCGGGTGAGCCCGGCCGGCAGCCGCACCGGCCGGGTCGTGCCACGGAAGCTCTGTACCGCGGGCCGCGGGCGGTCGGCGGGGAGGGAGAGGTGCGGCGGGAGATCCGCGAGCTGCCGGCGCCAGTAGGAGATCTCGCCCTCCAGGAGCTCGCCGCGCAGCCAGGAGCCCTGCCAGGCGGCGAAATCCGCGTACTGCACCGGCAGCTCCGGCAGGGGCGAGGGCCTGCCTTCGGCAAACGCCGCGTAGAGCGAGGTGATCTCGCGGACAAGGAGGCCGATCGACCAGCCGTCGCTGACGATGTGGTGCATGGTCAACGTGGCGATGTGATCCATCTGTCTCCCTGGGGGGGCCAGGCGCAACAGCACACCGCGCAGCAGCGGACCGCGCGCGAGATCGAACGGCCGGCCGGCCTCCTCGCCGGCCAGGGCGAGGGCCAGCTCCTCCCGCGCGCGCTCCGGCAGCCCCGACAGGTCGACCACAGGGAGCACGAAAGGCGCCGCCGGTTGGATCACCTGTACCGGCGCGCCGTCCGCCAAGGCGAAGACCGTGCGCAACGGCTCGTGCCGGCGCTCGATCTCGCCGAGGCAGAGCGCCAGCACCGCGGAGTCCAGCGGGCCTTCGACCCGCAGCGCCACCGGTATGTTGTAGAGCGAGCTGGCCGGTTCGAGCCGATCGATGAACCAGAGACGTTGCTGAGCAAAAGAAAGGGGAATCGATTCCTCTCGGGGCTGCGGGACCAGAGGCGGCGTGAGCAGACTCACGCCGTCCCGCAGAGCGGCCTCGACCCGGGCTGCGAGGTCCGCCAACGTTGGGGCCTCGAAGAGATCGCGGAGCGGCATCTCGATGTCGAAGGCGTTCCGCA
>DASUNJ010000127.1:0-18825 GCA_036277235.1 Thermoanaerobaculia bacterium
GGGATGTTCGCCAGGCCGGGGACCCGGTCCTCGCCCTGGTCGGTGGACACCTTGTAGATGCCGCCGATGACCGCGGTGCCGCCGTCGCGGACGAGCAGGCGGGTCTGCGCTTCCTTGGTGGCGATCGGGGCGTTGGTGGCGCCCGGCACCAGGAACGCGAGCTGCGGCTCGCGCTTCGAGATGTTGATCTGCATGAGCACGGTGCCCTCGGCCGTCACCTGCGGCGTCACCTGGAGCTGCAGGGTGGCGGACACGTACTGCACGGTCACCGTGTTGTTGGCGATCGTCTGGATCGGGATCTGCAGGCCGCTCTGGATCGAGGCCTGCTGGTTGTTGAGCGTGGCCACCTTGGGCGCCGACAGGATGTTGATCAGGCCCTCGCTCTCGGCCGCGTTCAGCGTGGCATCCAGGGTGAAGGTGTTGAGCACGTTGCCGAGCCGGAAGTTGAGCAGGCCGCTTGCGCCGCCGCCCCCGAGGTTGACGCCGCCGTTGACCGTGCCCTGGTTCGGGAAGACCAGGCCGGTGGTGTTGCCGGTGGCCGGGCTGGCGATCCCGTCGAAGCCCCAGTCGATGCCGAACTCGCGGGTGAACCGCTTCGTCGTCTCGATGATCCGGGCCTCGATCATGACCTGCGGCTCGGGGGAATCGAGCCGGTCGATCACCGACACGACCGTGTCCATGAAGGCCGGCAGCTCCTTGATGATCAGGCTGTTCGTCCGGTCGTCCACGATCACGCTGCCGCGCTGCGACAGCAGGCCGGACTGGCCGTTGCGCAGGAGCTGGGCGATCTGGAGGGCATTGGCATAGCTGAGCCGGCGGTAGATCGTCTGCAGCGGGATCGACAGCGCCTTGGCCGCCGCGAGCTGCTGCTCCTCCTGGGCCTCCTGGCGCAGGATCGCAACCGGGGCGATGCGCATCACGGTGCCTTCGATGTCGTAGCCCAGGCCGTTCATCTTGAGGATCTGCTCGAGCGCCTGGTCCCAGGGAACGTTCTCCAGCTCCGCGGTCACGGCGCCCGACACTCCGGGCTGCACCAGGACGTTGAGGCCGCTGATCTGGGCGAACGTGCGGATCACCTCGGTCACGTCGGCGTTGGTGACCTTGAGGTCGATCGGTTCGCCGGTGTAGACGCGCTCGGTGCCGATCGACTGAGTCTCGAAGCTCTGGATCGCGGAGCCGCTGCTGCCGCCGGTGGCGGGGACCTCGGTGGACCCGGCCGGCCGGCGCGCCGTCGGGCGCATTCGCACCAGCGCGTCATCCTGCGGCGCTGTCGGAGCGACCGGCGGCGGGGGTGCCGTCGCCGGGGGCGCGGGATTGGCCTCCTCGGCCACCTCCTCGACCTCGATGTCCGGCTCGCGGAGAGCGGCGCCGCCCTGGGCCAGCGCCAGGTCCGAGACCTGGGCCGGGGGCCGCGGCGAGCGCGCCTCCCGGACCGGTTCCGGCTCCATCTCCGGCTCCTCTTCCGGTTCCGCCTCCATCCTCGCCGCGGCGACCCGGGCGGCGGGCGACACCTTGACGGCGGCGTTGCCCGAGGCGCTCGGGAAGCTCACCACCAGGGCGTCCGAGGTGCGCTCGATGACCGGCACCGCGCCGCGGCTCAGGTCGAAGACCACGCGCGACACGGGCCGGGGGAGCGGCTTGAACTGGGCCACCCGCACCCGCTCGACGACGCCGCCCGCGACCGACAGCGTCGACCGCGGGCTGCGGTTCACGACCCCTTCGAGGTCGATGATGAAGCGGTCGGGCGCGGCGAGGGCGAAGGTCGAGTAGGGGAACTCGCCGTCGCCGCCGATGCGGATGACCGCGCCGCCCTCGGAGGCCAGGACCTCGATCGCTTCGAGCCGCGTGGCCGTGACGCCGGACGGGGCCGGAGCGACGGCCGGGCGGTCCGGCGTGCCGAGATCGACCGGGCCCGAGGGAGCGGACGTTGCGACCTGGACCGGCTCGGGGTCGCCTGGCTCGGGCTCGCTTGCCACTGGCTCGGTCGGAGCCGCCATGGGCTCTTCTTCACCTCGCGGGCTGTCGGGCCCCAGCGGCTCGAAGGCGAGCTTCGAGGGTTCCGAAGACTCCTCGGCCTGCTGCTCGATGGGGAGCAGGCGGATCTGCAGGCGGTTGCCATCGGCGGAGATGGAGTGCTCCACCTCCTGCCGGGTGGCGATGACCAGGCGGGTCATCGCGCGGCTCCCCTCCGGGTTGCGCTGGACCTGCAGCGCGGAGACCAGCCCGTCCGCCGGAGAAAGGTCGGCGAGCCCCTCCCTGGCGGCCGAGTTGGGAAGCTCGACGACGACCTTCCCCTCGGCGTTGCGGAAGCTGGTCCACACGAGGGGGGCGCTCGACTCGAGGTCGACGAAGACCTCCGGCGCCCCTTCACGCAGGTCGAGAGCGCGGATCTCGGCCACCGCGGCGCCCTGCGCGGCCGGGGCCTGGCGGGAAGCCGGCGCGGCCTCGACGACGCGGGCCGGCTTCGAGGAGGTGCAGCCGAACCCCGCTGCCAGGGCAAGGATGGTCGCCGACGCGCACAGACGCTGCCATCGGTCGTTCTGTCTTCTTTTCACTGCATCTCCCATGGCACTCGCCTCCGGACCTGAAAACATCGGCCCCTCACCGGGCGGTAAGGCTCTTGACCACCTCGCGGAACGGCTTCAGGGCGGTCGGATCCTGAACCTGCTGCTTGAAGACGATTTCGTTCTTCTGGATGGTCACCACGTCGCCGTCGAAGAGCTGGTCGCCCTCCTGCAGGAGGTAGCTCTTCTTCGAGGCCCTGATCTGGGCCACGTAGCCGCGCGGCGTACGCCAGATCCCGAGGAGCTGGATCTCGTCGATCAGCAGCCCGGGGATGCCCTCCGGCCGGGGTCCGCGCTCGGCCTTTTCCGGCCCGGTGAGCAGGGACTTGAAGGGATCCCGGCGGTTGCCGGGATCGTAGGTGAAGCCGCCGCTGCCGGAGAGGACCTCCTCCTCTCCCTCGAGGATCTCGTCGATGTCGCCCGTGTCCGGCGACGGCGCGCCGAGGAAGCCACCCTCCTCGGCACTGTCTGCCGGCGGCGGAGCGTTCGGGTCGGCTGCCGGCGGCGGCTCCTGGGCGAACGCCAGGGCGCCGAGCCCCGGCAGGAGAAGGCAGGCCAGGAGGATCCTGGCGCGGGTGCGGCTCTTCATTCTCCTCCTCCCTGCGACTGGGCTGCGCGGGCGCGCTCCAGCGCGGAGGGCGCCCGCCCGCCCTTGCCCTTGCCGGGTGCGCCAGTCGGCGTCGCGGAGGGCGGCGGAGCCTCCTTGTAGACGAACGTCTTCGCTCTGAAGTTCGCCGACAGGGTGTGGTTTCCGCGCGCTCCGGGCAGGGCGGCGATGGTGAGGTCCTCGATGTTGATGATGCGCGAGAAGCGGCTGATGCGGTCGAAGAACAGGGCGAGGTTGTGATACCCCCCGTCGACGCTGACCGCGATCGGCCACTCGCTGAAGAACTCCCGGTCCGAAAGCTGGCCGGGGGTGAAGCGCTTCAGGCCGAAGTCGCCCTGCTCGGTCAGGGAGCGGATGCGGCGCAGAAGGTCGGGCGTGTTGCGCCGCGCCGGCAGGATGCGCAGAAGCTTGTCGAGCTCCATCTCAAGCTGGCGGACCTCTTCGCGGAAGCGTGGGAGCTGCTGCTTGGCCGCCCGCCCTTCCTGGATCTTGTTCTGCAGTTGGGCGAGCTGCTCCTCGCCGGCCTCGAGCTGCTCCCTCATCGGGGTGAGCACCTGCCAGTTGACGACGAAGAAGATCGCCACCCCGAGGGCGAGCCCGATGCCCAGGCCGTAATACCAGGGTTTGCCTTCCAGTCCGGTCTTCAACGCCACCGGGTTTCCCTCCTACCCGGAAGTCGCGGGGGACGCCGGCTCTCCCGGCTTGCTGTCGTCCCCGGCGGCCTTCTCCGGCTTGGGCGCTTCGAACTTGTAGTTGAAGTTGATCACGAACCTGTAGATGCCACCCTGTGCGGTCGCGTCGCGCAGCGTCGGCTCCTCGAACTCCGGGACCCGGTCGAGGTTCTCGATGAGCGCCGCCACTGCGTTGGTGTTGAACGCCCGGCCCTCCATCACGATCGTGGTGGAGTTCATCGTCATGCGGTCCAGCCAGAGCAGCTCGGGCAGGGCCTTGGACACATAGTCCATGATCCGCACCGGGCCTTTCTGGTTGGCCTTGAGGTCGTTGATGATCCCGATCTTGCGCTCGAGCTCGGCCTTCTTGGCCTTGTACTCCTCGACCTCCTTGATCACCGCGCCCAGGGCCTCCACCTCGGCCTGGGCGATGGAGATCTCCTCCTCCTGGTCGGCGATCTGCTGCTTGAGGGACCACCAGAGCCAGGCCGAGGCGAGCGAGCCGATCACCAGGCCGAGCACGATCAGGTACTGCCCGATGTCCTTGCCTTCGAGGAGGGAGGCGGCCGGCTTGGCCTTGCGGACCGCCCGCTTGCCTTCGCTGAGGAGATTGATCTTGATCATGGGCTACTCCCCCACCTTGCGGATGCCGAGCCCGACCGCCACCGCCATCATCGGCGCGATCGACTGCAACCAGTTGGCGTCGAAGTCGCTCTCCTTGTAATGGATCCGCTTGAGCGGGTTCATCAGCTCGGTGGGCACCTCGAAGCGCTCGCGCAGCACTTGCAGCAGGTTCGGAGTCAGCGCGCAGCCGCCGGACAGCACCAGCTCGTCCACCGGACCCTCCGACGACGTCGCCGAGAAGAAGTCGAAGGTCTTGCGGATCTCCGACGCCATTTCCGCGGAAACCGTCTCCAGCACGCCGCGGGCGTCCGCCGCCGTGTAGCGGTCCACGGGGTCGCCGCGCTTCAGGGCTTCCGCCTGCTGGAACGACAGGTTGAACTCGCGCTGCAGCGACTCGGTGAAGTGGTTGCCGCCCATCGTGATGTCGCGCCAGAACACCGTCGTGCCGCGCGACAGGATGTTGATGTTGGTGACGCTCGCCCCCATGTTGATCAGGGCGACGACCGAGCGCGGATTGAGGTCGTAATTGGCCTCGTAGGCGTTCTGCACCGCGAAGGCGTCGACGTCGACGATCGTGGGGGTCTTGCCGGTCTGGCTGATCACCGAGACGTAGTCGTTGACCTTGTCGCGCTTGACCGCCACCAGCAGCACGTCCATGTTGTCCCGGCCGGGCTCGCCCTCGGAGAGGACCTCGTAGCTCAGGCGGACGTCGTTGATGTCGAAGGGGATGTACTGCTCCGCCTCCCACTTGATCGACTCGTCCAGCTCCTCCAGCGGCATGGCCGGGAGCTGGATCTTCTTGATGATCACCGAGTGGCCGGACAGCGAAGTGGCGTAGTTGGTGCTCTTGACCTTGGTCTGGTCGTTCAGGCGGTGGATCGCGTCCACCACCAGCGACGAGTCCATGATCGAGCCATCCACGATCGCTTCCGGAGAGAGCGGCTCCACCCCAAGGCGCTGCAGGGTGAACTCTCCCTGCTTACGCTCCTTGAGCTCGACCAGCTTGATCCCGGAGCTTCCGATGTCCAGCCCTACGACACTCTTTTTCGAGCGCGAGAAGAGCACGGCGTTTCAGCTCCCTTAAAAGTCCAGCTTTCAAGCCTACTTACCGGCGGTTACTTAAAGCTTCGCTGCAAGCTAGCAGCAAAAGACACCGGTGTCAAGCTGAACATGTATCTATGGCTATATGAACCAGTGAAGGAACTGTACACCCGCTTTTTTCGGAACGCAAGCCCCTTGTTTGAAGAAAACAGGATTGCAGAGGAGGCGGTCTTCTGCTATCTTACCCTGCCCTTCGGGGCCCATCTGAAGACACAGCGACACTGGAGAGATAGGAAAATGGCCAAGCAATGCGAGATCTGCGGCAAGGGCACCGTGTTCGGCCGCAACATCAGCCACGCCCACAACGTGACCTCGCGCACCTGGGAGCCGAACCTGCAGCGCGTCCGCGCGCTGGTGGACGGCGCCGTGCGCCACGTGCGCGTCTGCACCCGCTGCCTGCGCAGCGGCAAGATCGTGAAGGCGCCAGCGCGCAAGTGGAAGCCGGAAGAGAACCAGACGCAGCAGGGTTGAACGCCGCCCGGGGCTGAGACTGCCCCGGGCTAGTGCGCCTCTGCCATCTTCCCCCCGCCTGTCATCCGCCGGTCCACCCGCAGCACTCCCGAGATCCCGCGCACCTCGCGCAACAGCTTGTCGAGCTGCTTGCGGTCCTTGAGCTGGCAGATCACGCCGATCGAGGCGCGCCCCGTCTCGTGGGTCTCGGCCTCGATCTGCGTGATGTTGCTCCCCACCTTGGTGATCGTCTCCGTCAGGCGCGCCAGCATGCCCGGCTGGTCGGCGGTCTCGATCATCAGCGACACCTGGTAGACCTCGCCCCGCTCCTTGTCCCACTGCACCTCGATCTCGCGCTCCGGGTTGTAGAGCAGGTTCTGCACGTTCGGGCAGTGGGTCGAGTGCACCGAGACCCCGCGCCCGCGGGTGACATAGCCGACGATGTCCTCTCCCGGCAGCGGATTGCAGCACTTGGCCAGGTAGGCGAGCATGTCGCCCTGTCCCTTGACCGTGATCGGCCCTCCGCCCATGCCGAACGGCAGGATCTTGCTCACCACCTGGCGGATGCGGCTCGGCTTCTCCTCCGGCTCGGCCATCTTCTCCTCGCCGAGCACCCGCGCCAGCACGTGCCGCGTCTCCGCCTTGCCGAAACCCAGGCGGCTGAACAGGTCGTCGGCCCTCGACAGCCCCTCTTCGTGCAGGTAGGCGGCGAGGGCGGGATCGTCCAGGAACTTCTTGATCGTCACGCCGAGCTTGCGCAGCTCCTTGTCGAGCAGCCGGCGGCCGATCTCCATGGCGCGCTGCTTCTGCTGCGTGTTGAGCCACTGCCGGATCTTGCTCTTGGCGCGCGAGGTGGTGACGAAGTTCAGCCAGTCGCGGCTCGGGTTGCGGTTGGCGTTGGTGACGATCTCCACCATGTCGCCGTTGGCCAGCGGCGTGCGCAGCGGCACCAGGCGGCCGTTGACCCGCGAGCCCGCGCAGTGATGGCCGAGGTCGGTGTGGACGCGGTAGGCGAAATCGAGCGGAGTCGCACCGCGCGGGAACGAGAGCACGTCCCCCTTGGGCGTGAACACGTAGACCTCGTCCGGATAGAGGTCGACCTTGAGCGTGGTGAGGAAGGTGCGGGGATCCTGCACTTCCTTCTGCCACTCCAGGAGCTGGCGCACCCAGAGAATGTTCTGGTCCTCGCCGCCGCGGGTCTCCAGCCGCCCCTCCTTGTAGCGCCAGTGCGCCGCGATCCCCTCTTCCGCGATCAGGTCCATCTCGCGGGTGCGGATCTGCACCTCGAACGGCTGGCCGCGATCCCCCACGACCGTCGTGTGCAGCGACTGGTAGAGGTTGGGCTTGGGCATGGCGATGTAGTCCTTGAACCGGCCCGGGATCGGGCGCCAGTTCTGGTGGACCACGCCGAGCCCGGCGTAGGTGTCGCGCAGGTTGACCGTGACGATGCGGAAGGCCAGGTAGTCGTAGAGCTGGTCGATGTCGACTCCCTGGCGCTGCAGCTTCTGGAAGATGGAGTAGTAGCGCTTGACCCGGAAGCTGATCTCGGCGTCGATGCCGGCCTCTTCCAGGCTGCGGGCGAGGCGCTCGCGGATGCGCTGCGTGTCCCGCTCCATCGACTTCATCTTCTCGGCGATCTTCGAGTGCAGCTCGCCGAACTGGTGGGGCCAGAGGTAGAAGAAGGCCAGGTCTTCCAGGTCGCCCTTGACCTTGGCCATGCCCAGCCGGTGCGCGATGGGCGCGTAGATCTCCAGCGTCTCGCGCGAGATGCGGCGCCGCGACTCGGGCGTCAGCGGCTCCAGCGTCTGCATGTTGTGCAGGCGGTCGGCGAGCTTGACCAGGATGACGCGGATGTCCTTGGCCGAGGCCAGGATCATCTTGCGGAAGGTTTCGGCCTGCGCTTCGTCGCGGCGCACGTACTCGTGGCGGCCGATCTTGGTGACACCGTCCACGAGCTCGGCGATCTCCGAGCCGAACTCCTGTTCCAAGACCTCGCGGCTGGTGAGCGTGTCCTCCAGCACGTCGTGGAGGAGCCCGACGGCGACGCAGGTCTGGTCGAAGTTGAGGTCGGCGAGGAGCCAGGCGACGTTGAGGGGATGGATCAGGTACGGCTCGCCGGAGCGGCGGAGCTGGTCCTTGTGCATCTCCCGCGAGAACTCATAGACCCTGTTGAGAAGCTGGGGGTCGAAGGGGCGGCCGTGGGCGGAGAGCGTGGAGAAAACGTCTTCCACGCGCGTCGCCCGTGCAGGGAGCACGGGAGCAGCGTAGGTTCGGGCCGGCGCCATGGCTGATTGTAACGCAGATCGTTTGAGGGAAAATCCAAGGACCAAAAGGACGTAAAGGACCCAAAGGACACCAGGGACGAAAGCCCCTTCCGGCGTCCTTTGGGTCCTTTACGTCCTTTTGGTCCTTTAGGTCCTTCCTACCCCACCTTCGTGTGCGCAGGGGTCTCGGTCGCGGTGCTGGCGCGGCGGGCCTTGGCTCCGCCCCCGAACCAGTCCTCCCAGAGGAGCGCGAACGGGCTCGCCACGTAGATCGACGAGTACGTGCCCACCAGGATGCCCACGAACATCACGAACGCGAAGCCGCGGATCACGTCGCCGCCCAGCCAGAGCAGGGCCGCCAGGACGAGCAGCGTCGAGCCGCCGGTCAGGATCGTGCGCGACAGCGTCTGGTTGATGCTCTCGTTCATGATCTCGATCAGCGGCTTGCGGCGGGTCTTCCGCATGTTCTCGCGGATGCGGTCGAAGATCACCACCGTGTCGTTGACCGAGTAGCCGATCAGGGTCAGGAAGGCGGCGATCGTGGTCAGGTTGAACTCGAAGCCGGCGAAGGCGAACAGGCCGAGCGTGACCAGCACGTCGTGGAGGCAGGCCATGATCGCGCCCACGCCGAAGCGCAGCTCGAAGCGCACCCAGATGTAGACCAGCATGCCGATCAGCGAGAGGATCACCGCGTAGAAGCCCTGCTGGCGCAGCTCCTCGCCGATCTGCGGGCCGACGGTCTCGGAGCCGAGCACGGCGTAGTTGCCCAGGACGGCGCGCTGCTGCAGGGCCTGAAGCGCCGCCGGGGAGAGGCCGCCGGGGCCGCCGAGCTCGTCCCAGGAGCTGAACAGCCCGGTCTTGCGGCGCTCCTCGAGGATCTTCTCCGCGTTCTGCAGGTAGCGGGCCGCGCCGGCGGGGCCGAGCTTGTCCGGGTCGGCCTGGGTCAGGATGGCGGCGAGCGCGTCGGCGCCGATCCGGTTGACGTCGGGCTTGCCGGTCGCGGCGCCCGGGTTGAGCTCGCGGTCGAGGGCGGTCACGACCTTCTGGAGGCTCCCCTGCTCCTCACCCGCGGTGAGGCGGGTGCGGACCATGACCTCGTTCTCCTCTTCCTCGCCGAAGCTCTGGATCGTGAACTCCTGCAGGCCCGCGCCTTCGAGAACGCCGCGCAGGCGGTCGACGTCGGGACGGTCCTTGAACTGCAGGTTGATCTGGGTGCCGCCCGCGAAGTCGACGCCCACGTTCAGCTTGCCGTGTACGAAGATCGAGAAGATGCCGAGGACCACCAGCGCCAGCGAGACGATGATCCAGAACTTCCGGTACTTCATGAAATCGATGTTGGTATCGCGAAGGAGTTCCATCGCTTGCTCCTAGCTCAGATCGAGAGCCGCTGGACGCGCCAGCGGGACAGGATGAAGTCGAACAGCCAGCGGCTCACGAACACGGCCGTGAACATCGAGGACACCAAACCGATGAACAGGGTCACGGCGAAGCCCTTGATGGGGCCGGTGCCGAACTGGAACAGGAACGCCGCCGCGATCAGGGTCGTGACGTTGCCGTCGACGATCGACGACAGCGCCTTCTGGAAGCCCTGGTCGATGGACGAGCGGATCGTCCGGCCGGCGCGCAGCTCCTCCCGGATGCGCTCGAACACGAGCACGTTGGCGTCCACCGCCATGCCGATGGTCAGCAGGATGCCCGCGATGCCGGGCAGCGTGAGCGTGGCGTCGAAGGCGGCCAGGCCGCCGAACAGCAGCAGGAGGTTGATCGCCAGCGCGGCCACGGCGTTGAGGCCGCTCAGGTTGTAGATGATCAGCATGAAGAGGACGACCAGCGAGGTGCCCACGATGCCGGCGAGGAACCCCTTCTCGATCGCGTCGCGGCCGAGCGAGGGTCCGACCGTGCGCTCTTCCAGGGTGGTGATGCCGGCGGGCAGGGCGCCGGACTTGAGCACCGTGGCGAGGTCCTGGACTTCCTGCTGCGTGAAGTCGCCCTCGATGATGCCCTCGTCGGTGATGCGCGCGCGGATGGTCGCGACCGATTCGATGCGGCCGTCGAGCACGATCGCCATCGGCCGGCCGATGTTGTTGCCGGTCATCTCGCCGAAGGCGTCGGAGCCCGTGGGGGTCAGCATGAACTGGACGATCGGGCGGTTGAACTGGCCGATGCTGGGCCGCGCGTTCTTGAGATCGCGGCCGGTGACCGTGCGCTTCTTCTGCACCGTGTAGTACTGGTCGCCGATGTCGGCGCCGCTCTGATCGCGCTCGTCCCCCTCGAGGATCTCGAGGTTCTCCGGCAGGCGGCCGCCGTAGCCCGCGAGGAGCGTCTGGCGGTCGGAGGCCGGTCCGTTCTCGACGATGCGGAACTCCAGGAAGGCCGTGTTCTTGATCAGGTTGCGCACCCGGTCCGGATCGTCCACGCCGGGGAGCTGGACCAGGACGCGGTAGCCGTCGGTGATGGCGATGTTCGGCTCGGCCACCCCGAAGGCGTTGATGCGGTTGTCGATGGTCTGCTTGGCCTGGTTGACCGCGGAGTTGCGGATCGCGTTGGCCTCGGCGTCGTTCATCTTGAAGACGACGCGCCCGTTGCCGCGGCCCGCGACCTGCCAGCGGCCGTCGCGGCCGGCGTAGCGGTTCTCCTCGGCGAGGTCGACCACCTTGTCCAGCGCGGCCGGCGTCGGCGCCAGGATCTCGAAGGTGTCGTCGGCGGTGCGGCGGGCCTGCACGCCGGCCGCCCCCTCCTCCTGCGCGAGCTGGGTGATGCGGTCCATGTCGGTGTCGGTCTCGGCGCGCAGGGCGTCCTCGGTGTGAACCTGGAGCACCAGGTGCATGCCGCCCCGCAGGTCGAGCCCCAGGTTGATCTTCTCGTCGAGCGGGAACGCGAGGACCGCCGCGGTGACGAGAATCGCGAGGATCAACACCCCGCGCCAGAGCAGATTGCTGCCTTTCATTTTGAAGTTTCCCCTTCCTTCTCGAGGCCGGCGATCGCCGACTTGGCCAGCTTGATCCTGACGTTGTCGGCGACCTTCAGGATCACGGTGTCCCCGTCGACCCCGGCGATCTCGCCGTAGATGCCGCCGCTGGTGACGATCCTGTCTCCCTTTTTGAGGCTGTCCACCATCTGGGACAGCGCCTTCTGCCGCTTGCGCATGGGCGCGATGAGCAGGAAATAGAAGATCACCGCGATGAACAGGTAGGGCACGAACATGAGCCAGGGGCTCTGGCTGGTGGCGCCCTGAAAGGCCAGGATCGGGATCATATGTGTACACTCCGCAGGACCGGGCCCTGCGTCAAGACCTCATTTGGTCATGGGGATCGAACGAAACCGGCGGGAGCGACCCGGGAGCGGTCTGCTCACCCGTCGCCCGGGAGGCGAGCCTCACCGCCAGATCCTCGAACGTACCGAGTTCGATAGCTTGCCGGATCTCCCCCATGAAGTCAAGGTAGAAGCGCAGGTTGTGGAGGGTCCCCAGCACCGCCGCGGTGAGCTCGCCGGCGCGCGTCAGGTGGTGCAGGAAGGCCCGCGACGTGCGCGCGCAGGCCGGGCACCCGCACTCCGGATCGAGCGGCCGCGGGTCGTCCTTGAAGCGGGCGTTCTTGATCCGCAGCACACCCTCGCGGGTGAACAGGACGCCGTGCCGGGCGTTGCGCGCCGGCAGCACGCAGTCGAAGAGGTCCACCCCCTGGGCCACGGCATGGAGGATGTCCTCCGGGTAGCCGACGCCCATCAGGTAGCGCGGCTTCTCCTCGGGCAGGGCCGGGGCGGTCCATTCGACCACGGCGCGGCGGTCGCCCGCCGGCTCCCCCACGCTGACCCCACCGATGGCATAGCCGTCGAAATCTACCTGCGCGAGCTCCTCGGCGGCCTGACGGCGGAGATCCGGGAAGATGCTCCCCTGGACGATGCCGAACAGCCCTCCCGTCTCTCCCTTCCAGGCCTCCCGCGCCCGGCGCGCCCAGGCGAGCGTCCTTTTCCAGGAGGCTTCCGCGACACCGAGGTCGATGGGCCAGGGCGGGCACTCGTCGAGCACCATGGCTATATCTACGCCCATCCGCTCCTGAAGGTTTACGACGCCCTCGGGCGTGAAGCGCAACGGGGAGCCGTCGAGGTGGCTGCGGAAGGAGACGCCGCCGTCGTCCACCTTGCGCAGCCCTTGGAGGCTGAAGACCTGGAAGCCGCCGCTGTCCGTGAGGATCGGTCCCTGCCAGCCGGTGAACGCGTGGATGCCGCCGAGGCGCTCGACCGTGTCCACTCCAGGGCGCAACGCCAGGTGGTAGAGGTTCGAGAGCATGACCGAGGCGCCGGCCGCGGCCAGCTCCTGCGGGGTGACCCCCTTGACCGCGCCGAGAGTGCCCACGGGCATGAACGCCGGAGTCTCGATCACACCATGGGGCGTGGCGAGCCGTCCCCGGCGAGCGCGGCCGGCGGTCGCGAGGGTCTGGAATGTCAGGGACATCGAACTAAGGCCGGCTCTTCGGTTCCTTGCCCTCTTTCCCCTCGCCGAGGTCGATGGTGCGGGTCTGGACGTCCTTCGGGATCTTCAGCACGAAGCGGTCCGCGGGGATCGGGGCGTTCTTCTTGAGATCGCGGAACTCGTAGTCCGTCGTGTCGCCGTCGGCCTCGACGTACTGCATGCGGGTCGGGAAGAAGATCTCGGGATCGACCCAGATGGTCATCGACTTGAGCCGCTTGGAGATGCGGGCATAGCGCGGGACCAGCTCCAGGCGGTAGGCGTCGCCCTTCTTCGCAGGCATGGAGAGCTTCACGGTGAAGTAGTCGACGAGCGTCTGCATGTTGCCGCTGGCGCCCAGGTACTTGAGCACCTGGTTCGAGTAGCGGCCCACCTTGACGAGGTCGGCGCGGCGCAGGTCGCGGTACCAGGTGGTCATCCGGTCGCCCTGGATGACGACCGTGATCGGGCTGGGCTGCTGGTACTCCCAGCGCACCCGGTCGGGCGCGGCGTAGGAGAAGACGCCCGTGGAATCCTCGGGCGCGGCCAGCATGGCGCTCTCCTGGTGCTGGACGAAGCGGGCCTCCAGGGTCTTGAGCTTCTGCTGCTCCAGGCGGACGCGGTCGAGGAGGGCCTGTAGCCGCTGGCTGCCGGAAAGGCCAGGCGCGGACGGGTCGGGCACCTTGGGAGCCGCCAGCGCGGGCATCGCGCATAGAGCGAGGAGGACGAGGAGGGCCGTGCAACGCTGCTTCATAGGCATCAAGAACCATCCTATCCGCCGCAATGTTCCCCTACAAGCGCGGTTGACAGCCCCGCCCCCGGATGCTAGCTTCACGCCCTTCTGAAACGGGGTGGATTCAGACCATGCCTGAGATCAAGCTGGGAAACAAGTACGACTGCTATAGCTGCGGTACCAAGTTCTACGACCTGGGCAAGGCCGAGCCGATCTGTCCCAAGTGCGGAGCCAACCAGAAGGACGCGAGCCACGGAGAGTCCGCCGCGGCCAGCCCCTCGAAGCGCAAGCGCAAGGTCGACGTCGCCAAGGTGGTGGACATCGACGAGGCCGAGCCGATCGCCGACATCGCCGACGACGAGATGGTCGGTCCGGACCTCGAGGACGACGACATCGGCGCCGACGACGAGGAAGAGGACCTCGACGAGGAGGTCTGAGGCCGTCCCGGTCGCGCTGGCGCTCGGCGGCAACGTCCCGGGAACGGACGGCCCCGTCGAGCGCACGCTGATCCTGGCGCTGCGGCGGCTGGAAGAGGCCCTGGGCCCGCTGCGGATCGCCTCCCTCTACCGCACCGCCGCGGTCTCCCCAATCCCCCAACCCGACTACCTGAACACGGCCGTGCTGGCGAACACCTCCCTGGAACCGGGAGACCTGCTGGCGCTCGCCAAGGCGCTGGAGCTCGCCGCCGGCCGCCGCCGCGGCGCGCGCTTCGGACCCCGTCCGCTCGACGTCGACCTGCTGCTTTACGGCGACCGGCAGTCCTCCGCCCCCGAGCTGACGCTCCCCCATCCCCGCCTGCGCGAGCGCCGCTTCGTCCTCGCGCCGCTCGCCGAGATCGCGCCGGACCTGCGGATCCCGCCCGATAACGCCAAAGTCAGCGCTTTGCTCGCTCGTCTACCGCGCGAGCCGCTCGTGTACAGGGTCGGGTCTCTCGACTACCGGAAAAGTCCGTAAGTTACGGGAAAAACGGCTCAGGCGGGCCTAAACCGGGTCCCCGTGTACGAAAACCTTCGATCTCGGCAGCTCGCGCTCGATCGCGCGGAGCACCCGCACCATCAGGGCGTGGGCATCCTCGAAGGAGGTGGAGCGAGGGATCTCCAGGTGCAGCTCGACGAAGCGCTGGCCGCCGGCGCGGCGGGTCTTGAGGTCGTGCATCCCCACCACCCCCTCCGGGCGGAAGGACTCTACCACCTCCCGGATGCGCCGCAGCTCCTCCTCGGGCAGGGCGCGGTCGGAGAGCACTTTCATCGCGTCCAGGATCAGGCCCGCCGCCGCCCGGAAGACGTAGAGCGCCACTCCCAGGGCGACGATCGGATCGGCCGGCGTCCAGCCGGTCGAGGCCACCACCGCGAGGGCCGCGAGGGCCGCGCCGTTCACCCACAGGTCCGTGGCGTAGTGGAGGCTGTCGGCCTCCAGCGCGGGACTTTCCTCCGACCGCGCCGCGCGCCGCAGGTGGCGGGCCACCAGGAAGCTCACGATCATGGAGACCGCCAGCACTCCCATGCCCAGGCCCGTCTGCCGCGGCGCCGCTCCCGAGTCGAGATTCCGGATGCCGGTGACGACGAGGCCGGCCGCGCCGCCCGCCAGCAACAGCCCCTGCCCGAGCGCCGCCAGGTTCTCGAACTTGCCGTGGCCGTAGGCGTGCTCGGCGTCGGGCGGCGCGGCGCTGCGCCGCAGCACCACCCAGTTCGCCGTGGAGACGAAGACGTCGATCAGGGAGTCGAGGGCGGCCGAGAACAGGGCCAGGGAGCCGGTGATCCAGGCACCCGCAACTTTGAGCACCACCAGGAACGCCGCCGCCGCGATCGCCATCCGCGGCGCGTCGCGGGCCCGATCGGTCATTTCTTCCCCAGGAGCTCCCGCGCATTGGCCAGGGCGCGCTCGTCCTCCACCACCCGCGCCGGGTCGGGCTTCGTCTGGATCACCTTGCGCAGGATCTCCCGCGCCTCCGCCGCCTTTTCGGGCTGGTGTTCCAGGAGGGCTTCGGCCAGATAGACCTGGTTGTAAAGGTCCTCGGGCCCCAGGGCCACGGCACGCCGCAGGTGGGAGATCGCCTTGCCCCGGTCCACCCAGCCGGTGACCAGAGGGATCTTCGGCGCCAGGGTGTGAAGACGCCCCAGCAACCGGTGGCCGCCGGCCCTCTCCAGCCGCTCGTCGAGGGCGACCGTGATCTCCCCGTAGCGCCGGATCTTGTCGCCGACGCCCTGGCGGGCCGCGGCGATCCGGCCGTAGGCGTCCCCCCAGAGCCCCCAGTGGATCCCTCCCCACAGGAAGATCTCCGGCGCCTCCGGGATTTTGGCAACGAGCTTCGCCACCTGGGCCGGCGGCAGCTCGTCGAGCTTCTTGCCAGCCCGGCGGCTGATGCGGTCCACGGCGGCCTCCACGACCTCGCGCCCGCGGCCGAAGACCTGCTGCTTCCCTTCCCTTGTATGGACGGCAAAGTCCCCCTTGTAGTGGAGGGCCCGCAGCAGCTTCGAATACGCCTCCAGCCGGTCGGGCTGCTCCTTGACCGCGCGCTCGTAGGCGGCGACGGCCTCGTTGATGGGACCGGCGGCGGCGCGGTCTCCTTGATGGCCTTCGCCTCGGCGCGCCCAGGCGGCATCGCCGACCGAAATGCCAACGGAGATCGCATCCTGAGCGGTCAAGGGAAGAGCAACCAGGAAAAGGGCGAGCACAACAGGTCTTCGCATGGCGGGCATTCTAGTATCATCCCCCCATGGCCGGCTCTGTCACCCGCCTCCCCCTGTTCCCGCTCCCGGACGTGGTGTGCTTCCCGAGGACCGAGCTGAAGCTGCTGGTGGAAGAGCCGCGCTATCTGCGGATGGTCAGAGACCTCATGGATCGCGAGGACGAAGCGCGCTGGATCGGCATGGTGCTGCTCAAGCCCGGCTGGAGCCAGAGCTACGACGGCCGGCCCGCGGTCTACTCGGGCGGCACCGCGAGCCGCCTGATCGACGCCGAGAACCTGCCGGACGGCCGCTCCCACATCCTGCTGGTCGGCGACTACCGCTTCGAGCTGGAGCGCGAGCTCGCCGCCGACGCGCCCTACCGGCTGGCCGAGGTCCGCCCCGTGGAGGAGCCCTGGCTCAACGAGCACGACGCCGGCATCCGCGCCGTGCGCAAGAACCTGACCGAGCTGCTGCACCAAGTCGCCGGGGAGACCGGCGAGCGCTTCCCCCTGGACGGCGCGGAGCTGGAGGAGCTCGCCGGCGACTGCGCCTTCGAGGAGCTCGTCAACCGCATCGCCTCGGGCCTCGACCTGCCGCCCCTGCGCAAGCTCAAGCTGCTCCAGCAGCCGCTGCCGGAGCGCGGGCTCTCCATCCTTTCGATCCTGCGCAACCGCCAGCAGGTGCTCGACCTGCTGCGTCCCTGGCGCCACCTGGCCACTGCCGACCCAGGACACAACTGATCCCGGACACAACCAGCCTTGCTGTCGATCCGCGACCCGGTCCACGGCTTCATCCGCGCCGACGCGCTGGAGACCGCGCTGATCAACAGCCGGCCGGTGCAGCGCCTGCGCTTCATTCATCAGCTCGGCTTCACCTTCCTGGTCTTCCCGGGAGCAGAGCACAGCCGCTTCAGCCATGTGCTCGGCGCCATGCACCTGGCCGGCCGCCTCTACGACGCCGTGTGCTCCAAGGGCCAGGGCTCGGAGGTTGAAGCCCTTCTGCCCCCGGGCGCGCGCAGCCGGGAGCGCCGGCTCGTGCGCGCCGCCGCGCTGCTCCACGACGTCGGCCACGCGCCGTTCAGCCACTCGGCCGAGGAGCTCTTCGAAGGGGGCATCGACCACGAGGAGATGACCCGCCGGCTGCTCTCGACGCCCGAGGTCGAGGCCGTTTTCGAGCGCCACGGCGAGGGGATCGGGACCGCGGACGTGGCGCGGCTCTTCCAGCGCAAGGGCAGCCCGGCGGAGCGGCTGCTCTCCCAGGTGATCTCGGGCGAGCTCGACGTCGACAAGATGGACTACCTGCTGCGCGACAGCCTCTACTGCGGCGTGCGCTATGGCACCTTCGACCTGGAACGGTTGCTCGACACCGTGGTCCCCCTCGCCGACCCGCTCACGGGCGACTGGGGGATCGGCGTCGAGGAGGGGGGCATCCACGCCCTCGAAGCCCTGGTGATGGCCCGCTACTACATGTTCACCCAGGTCTACTTCAACGCCACGGGCAAGGCGCTGGAGCTCCACCTGAACGAGTGGATGAAGGAGACCGGCGCCCTCTGGGCCGCGGACCCGGACGCCTTCCTGGCCCAGGACGATGTCTCGGTCTGGTCGGCGATGCGCGCCTCGCAGAGCCTGCACGCCCGCGCCGTGGTCGAGCGCGACCACTTCCCCGTCGCCTTCGAGACCCGCGAGCACCTGACCCCCGAAGAGAAGGAGCGCTTCGAGGCCCTGCTGCCCGGCCTGGCCGGCCGCTTCGGCGCCGGCAACCTGCTGCTCTCCAACTCGGCCAAGGACCCCCACCGCATGGGCCGCAGCCGGGTGCTCGTCCGGCTCTGGGACGGCGCGCTCGAGCCCATGGAGCAGGCCAGCCAGTTCATCCGCCACCTGTCGCGCATCGACCGCTACCGCGTCTACACCCCTCCGCCCCTGCGCGATCCCGTGGCCTCCACGCTGCGGGATCTCTGGGCCGCTCCTGGAAACTGAATCCAGATTTTTGGAGTCCGCCCAAAAAACCGGATGCCGACCTCATCGGCGAATGGATATATATCCGCCAAGACATTGAAAACAAACACTCCTTTTCCTGATTGACAAGAGTGTCACCGCGGCATGACAATTGCCTCATAGGTCGTCGAATGGAACCTGCGATAAGGCGCTCCCCCTCGAGCGCTTTTTGAGGAGGGAGGTCCTGGGAACAGGCCCCCCCGAAATTTTTTGATCTTTTGGAACCGCTCCCCGGTAGGGGGCACGACTCGAAAGGAGTCCCCAGACATGAGACTCAGAACCCTTGTCCTGAGCACGATGTGCGCCCTGTTGTTGGCGTTGCCCGTGCTTTCCCAGATCCCGACCGGCACCCTGTCCGGCCGGGTGACGGCTGAGGACGGCTCGGCGCTGCCCGGCGTGCTGGTGACGATCACGTCGCCATCGCTGCAGGGAACCCGGACTGCGACCACCAGCGAGAACGGCGAGTACAACGTCCCGCTGCTTCCGCCTGGCGACTACCAGGTAGCCTACGAGCTGGAAGGCTTCCTCTCGCCGCAGCAGGCCGTCAAGATCTCCGCCGGCCAGGCCACCCGGATCGACATGGCGATGGCGCAGGCGACGGTGAGCGAGGAAATCGTGGTCACCGGCACCTACGAGACGATCTCCACGTCGGCCACGGCGGCCACGACGTATGAGAAGGAGTTCGTCGAGCAGCTCCCGAT
>DASUNJ010000128.1:0-11030 GCA_036277235.1 Thermoanaerobaculia bacterium
GGCAGGGGATGGTCCTCGATGCTGTGGGTGCTGTTGTCCCCGAACCCGGTCAGGGGGAGCACGTTGACCGTGCCCGCCCGCTCTACGCCGGGGATCGCCCGCACCTTCTCCAGGAGCTGGCCGACGAAGCGCGCCGTGACGTGGACGTCTGGGTACTCCGGATCGGGCAGGTCGATCCTCAGCGTGAGCACCCCTTCCGGCTTCACTCCGGGGTCCACGCCCGCGAGGCCCCAGAAGCTCTTGAGCATCAGGCCGGCGCCCACCAGGAGCAGCAGCGCGAGCGCGACCTGGGCCACCACGAGCCCTTGCCGCGCCCGGTGCCGCGCCCTCCCCACGGTGCCGCCGCGGCCTCCCTCCTTGAGCGCGGGGACGAGGTCCGGCGAGCCGTAGCGCAACGTGGCGAATCCGCCGATGAAGAGCCCCAGCACGAGGGAGAGCAGGACCGTGAAGGCCACGACCGCGCCGTCGATCCCGATCTCCTCGATCCGGGGGATGCCCTCGGGCTGCAGCGCGAGCAGCAGGCGCACGCCCGCGGTGGCGAGGGCGAGGCCCAGCACGCCGCCGATCAGCGCGAGGCCGACGCTCTCGAGGAGGAACACGCGGGCGATCTCGCCGCGGGTGGCGCCGATCGCGGTGCGCACCGCCACCTCCCGCTGGCGGCCCTCGGCGCGCACGAGGTAGAGGTTCGCCACGTTGGCTCCGGCGATGAGCAGGATGATGCCGACGCTGCCCAGGAGCAGCCAGAGGGTGCGCGCGAGGTCGCCCACCAGCTCGTCCCGGTACGGCTTGACGACCATCGCCATCTTCGCGCTCTCGAGCATGCCGCGGTTGATCTCGGAGCTCGGGTATTCCTCGGGGATGCGCCAGATCAGCGCCGAGAGGTCCCGGTGGGCCTGCCCGATCGACACCCCGGGCCGGAGCCGGGCGATGCCGGGGTAGTTGAAGTTGCCCACGGACGCGTTGGCCGGATCGACCACGAGCGGCAGCCAGAGCTCCGTTTCCGCGTTCGGGAAGTGGAAGCCCTCGGGCATGATTCCCACGACTTGGCGGGTGACCCCGTCGACGCGCAGGGTCCTGCCGATCGCTTTCGGATCGCCGCCGAAGAGCCGCTGCCAGAGCCCGTGGGAGAGGACCAGCACCTGCTCTCCCTCGGGCCCGCCGTCCTCTTCGATCAGGGCCCGGCCGAGCGCGGGCGGCACGCGGAGGATGCCGAAGACCGACGGGCTCATGCCCGCGGCGCCCACCCGCTCGGGCTGCGGGCCGCCGGTCAGGGCGACCGTGCCGTCCCAGAAGATCCCCAGGTCGTCCAGCACCTTGTTGTGCTTGCGGTAGAGCAGCCAGGTCGCCTCCGAGTGCTCGAGCTTGTCGAACCCGACCCCGGGCGCCGTGTGCATCACCGACACCAGCCGCTCCGGCTCTGAGTAGGGCAGTGGCCGGATCATCACGGCGTTGACCACCGTGAAGATCGCCGAGTTGGCGCCGATCCCCAGTCCCAGGGTGAGGATCGCGAGGACGAAGAAGCCGGGGGACCTGCGGAAGCCGCGGGCGGTGGAGCGCAAGGAGGTGAGGAGGCTCATGTCCGGGCACTACGACGGGGTTCGGAGAAAGGTTCCAGTCTGCTACCCTTTCGCACGATGAAATCAACCCTTCTCCTCCTCGCGACCCTTCCGCTCTTTGGTTTCCAGGCCCACGACCACGCGGCCCCCCCGCCTACTGCGGCAGAGGGGACCGTGATCGACGTGCCGCCGACCGACGCCGGCGCCGCCACTCTGGAGGCGCGCAGCCAGGCCGAGCGCGCGACCGTGGGACGCTTCAAGGTCTTCCACGCCTTCCGCTTCGCCGACCGGCAGCCGGAGAGCGGTATCACCTTCGCCCATCAGATCGTGGACGACGCCGGCAAGACCTACAAGGCCGCTCACTACGACCACGGCAACGGGGTCGCGGTGGCGGACGCCGACGGCGACGGCCTGACCGACGTCTACTTCACCAGCCAGCTCGGCGGCAACGAGCTGTGGAAGAACCTCGGGAACGGCACGTTCCGCAACGTCACCGCCGAGGCGGGCGTGGGACTGGCGGACCGGGTCTCCGTCTCGGCCTCGTTCGCCGACATCGACAACGACGGCGATCAGGACCTCTACGTGACCACGGTCCGCATGGGCAACGCGCTGTTCGAGAACGACGGCAAGGGCAAGTTCCGCGACGTCACCAAGGCCTCGGGCCTCGGCTACGTGGGCCACTCCTCGGGCGCGGTTTTCTTCGACTACGACCGCGACGGCCGCCTCGATCTCTTCCTGGTCAACGTGGGCAAGTACACGACCGACGCGCGGGGCCGCGGCGGCTTCTACGTGGCCTACGAAAACGCGTTCCAGGGGCACATGTTCCCGGAACGGGTCGAGCGCAGCGTGCTTTACAGGAACCTCGGCGGTGTTGGCGGCATTCGCTTCGAGGACGTGACCGACAAGATGGGACTGGTGGACAACGGCTGGAGCGGCGACGCCACGGCCACGGATTTCAACGAGGACGGCTGGCCCGACCTCTACGTCCTCAACATGCAGGGGGACGACCACTACTGGGAGAACCAGGGAGGCAAGGCCTTCGCCGACAAGACGGCGCAGCTCTTCCCCAAGACCTCCTGGGGCGCCATGGGCGTCAAGGCCTTCGACTACGACAACGACGGCCGCATGGACCTCCTCGTCACCGACATGCACTCCGACATGGTGGGCGACATCCCGCCCCAGGACGAGAAGCTCAAGTTCCCGCCCAAGGAGGAGCTGCCGGTGCTCCAGGGCGCGGCCAACAACGTCTTCGGCAACTCGTTCTACCGCAACCTCGGCAACGGCAGGTTCGAAGAGATGTCGGACAAGCTCAACCTGGAGAACTACTGGCCCTGGGGAGTGAGCGTCGACGACCTCAACGCCGATGGCTGGGACGACGTGGTGATCGCGTCGAGCATGAACTTCCCATTCCGCTACGGCGTCAACTCGGTGCTGCTCAACAACCGCGGCGAGGGGTTCCTGGACAGCGCCTCGATCCTCGGCGTGGAGCCGCGCCGCGGGGGACGCACGCGCAAGCCCTGGTTCACCCTCGACTGCTCGGGCGAGGACAGCGGCCACGCGCAGTGCAAGGGCAAGACCGGGCGCTACACCGTGACCGGCACCCTCGGCACCCGCTCCTCCGCCATCTTCGACATCGACAAGGACGGCGACCTCGACGTGGTGACCAACGAATTCAACTCCGAGCCCCTGGTGCTGGTGAGCGACCTGGCGCAGCAGAGGAAGATCCAGTGGCTCCAGGTCCGCCTGCGGGGCACGGCGTCGAACCGCAACGGCCTAGGCGCCGTGGTCAAGGTACACGCGGGCAACCGGGTGCTGACCAAGGTCCTGGACGGCACCTCCGGCTACCTCTCGCACAGCATCCTGCCCCTCTACTTCGGGCTGGACGAGGCGAAGGCGGTCGAGCGGATCGAGGTCCGCTGGCCCTCCGGGCGGACACAGACCGTGCAGGGGCCGATCCAAGCCAACAGCACGGTCGACGTCACCGAAGAGAAGAAATGACCCTGCGCGCCACATCCTTAGCGGAGACGATCACCGGGGTGATCCCTCCGCCGGGGCGCGTCCAGTGCCCGACGAAGAATAGATTGGGGATGCCCGCCGTGATGTCGGGCCGGCCTTCTCCGAGCTGATCCGGAGACATCTCCCATCCCAGCATCGCGCCCTGGTGGTTGAGCGCTCGCGCCGGTCCGCTCCTCGATCCAGCGACGGCGTTCCGCGATGGCCTCCTCGGAGTAGCCCTGCCCTTCGAGCCGGGGCACCAGCTCAGCCATGTCAGCGGTGGGCCTTGACGCCCCGGGCCATCAGGCCGATGCCCCCGAACAGGAGCACGAGCATGACGACCGTGTTGAACAGGCTCGTCTGCTCGAAGTAGATCCGCAGGTTCATCAGGATGCCGGCGAGGATGATCACCGATCCCGCGATGAGGAGGAGCCAGCCGAGGACCGACCGGCCGTTGAAGAAGACGATGCCGATGCCGAAGATGAGCGGCACCAGCGAGAGCCCGAACGTGTCGTAGCCCCGGACGGTCCAGAAACCGCTGTGTACCGTCACATGGCTGGTGAGGAGGTAGCCGCCGGCCACCGCCATCACCAGCCCGATCAGGAACTCTCCCATGCCTCCCGGGGTACCCCCGGCGCCTCGATGCTCGGACATGCGCTCCCTCCGCCGTTGCTTCAGCCCGCGGCCCGCTGCACCTCCGCTTCCAGCCTCCGGAGCTGGAACCGCTTCATGCAGGGGACCTCGAAGCGCCAAGTATACGGCTCGGAGGTCTCGCGGCAGGCAGCCTCCAGGCGCGCGGCCATGGCCGCCGGGTCGAACCGCAGGTCGTCGAGGTCGATGCCGCGGATGTAGGCGGCGTTGGTCGCGGCGCGCGGATCGTCGAGCACGGCGGCCGTGACGTGGGCGATGGTCCAGCGCGCCAAATCCCGCAGGTTCTCGAGCTGGTCGTCGAGCACCTGGCGAGCCTCGTCGAGGCCGACTCCGACCTTGTAGAAGGTCAGCTCGGCGGCCACGAGCGCTCCCACCTCCATGAAGTCGAAGAAGACCGGCTCTGGAGCTTCCAGGACCACGTTCTCCTTCTTCCACCGGTAGTAGTCGGCCAGCACGCGATGGATGCCCTGGTTGATCGGGCCCAGTTGGCTGAAGCGGCGCAGGAACCCGGGCAGGAACGACTGGTTCGTGTGCAGGTCGTTGATGAACGGGAAGACGTAGAACGCGAAGTAGACCGTGAGCTCCCAGACGTAGCGCAGGGAGAAGCACTCCTGGTCTCCCAGCGTGTTGTAGCTCACCGCGAAGCTGGGGACGTAGGCCTCGTAGATCGCGCGGGCCAGCGGCTCGTAGTAACGGATCTTGGACTCCAGCTCGCGCTGGTCGGAGGTCAGGATGGCGTCCGAGATCAGGGTGTTGTAGGTCGAGATCAGGTCCCCGCCGGGGCTGTAGAGCGGATCGGTGAAGCGGCAGGCCTCGCCGCAGAGCGCCCAGCGCGCGGGGGAGAGCATCTGGCCGTTGTCGAGCGCGAAGCTGGTCAGGCCCGAGTGGTAAAGGATCTTCCGGTTGGGCAGGTCGCGGGCGAAGAGCGGGTACTCGCGGCAGATCCACTCCACGAGCTTCTCGGGCGTGGAGACATCCTTGAACGCGACGTTGGCGGAGTCGAACACCAGCCCCAGGCTCGTCTTGCCGTGCAGGGGAATCTCCCAGAACCAGTAGCCCTCGCCGCAGTAATGGTTGGTGGCGAGGAAGGTCGGGAAGTGCCCCAGCGCCGAGCGCTCGGGACGCAGACGGATCTGCTTCCGGTCGAGGTTCGTGCACTTCTCGGGATCCAGGAGCCCGTCGACCCAGAGGAACGAGGAGCCGTGCTTGATCGGGCTCGGGCGGTCGAGCTTCTGCTTGCGGACGAGGTAGCGGCCGCGGCCCGAGGAGTCCACCACCCAGGTGGCGCGGCCCGCGATCTCCCGGCCTTCGACCTTGAAGCTGAAGGAGTGCGGACCGCCGTCCTCCGCCCCTCCCTCGGTCAATACTACGTTCAGGTCGGTAATGGGATTGACGAACTCGAAGCTCGGGCTCTCGCGGTTCTTCTCCAGGACCGCGGCCTCGAACTTGTTGCGGTCGAGCTGATAAGTGGCGATGTTCGAGATCTTGCGGATGTAGGACTGGCTCAAATCTTCCCAGACCTCGCCGCCGCGCTCGCTCTTCCAGTAGAAGCGGAGGTTGTACTTGAGGAAGTGCTCCCGCAGGAGGTGCTCTTCCATCTCCAGCACCCGGGAGTAATAGTAGCCGCTCATCTGGACCGTGGCTTCCCCTACCTTCTGCTTCGGCGACGGGACCTCGGCTAGACGGTCCAGCATCAGGATGTTGATCTCCGGCCGGCTGAGCAGGAGCTGCCGGGCGAGCGTCAGGCCGGCCAAGCCGGCGCCGACGATCAGGACGTCCACGTCGCGCTTCTCTGTCAACTTCTCTTCCATTCCGTTCCCTCCCACGTCTGTTCCGTCTCTTGGGCGCGGGAACCACGCCTTTCGTTTCACATTCTACGTCCCCGTCTCGCTGTGCGGGCTGTCAACCGGTTTGGACTCGGGAGACCGGCGCTGGCGCAGCCAGATGGAGAACACCACCATGGCCCAGATCGCCAGGAACTCGCTCTGCCAGTTCTGGAAGGATTCGAACCAGAAGCGGGACGTGCCCATGTACCCCAGCACCGTGACCGTGGTCTGCCCGTGCTGGAGCTGCTCCTCGTTGTACTCCCAGTGGCCGCCGACCGCGTGCAGCCAGAACGAGAGCAGGAAGAGCAGCAGGAAGGCGAGGGCGAGGGAGCTCTCGTAGAGCTTCAGGACCAGGCCCCCCTTGCGCACCGGCCACGGCGCGTCCGGATTGTCCCTGGACCGCTTCGGGTCGCGGTCCTGCGGGTTCTCCTCGTCCAGCTTGCGCGACTCCGAAGAGCCCTTCTGGTAGAGGTAGGCGGTCAGGAGGACGTAGAGGAACATCTGGAGGAACTCCGACTCCCAGTTCTCCATCGTAGATTCCAGGAAGTGGCCGGTGCGCAGGTACTCACCCATCTGGACCTGCTCTCCGCCGTGCTCCTCCTGCTCCTCGTTGTACTGCCGCAGGCCGGTGAAGACCTGCCCGGCGACGAGGGTGACGAAGAACAGCCCGAACAGGACCAGAGAAAGCCCATTTTCACGAAAAAAGCGTTTCATCCCGGTCTCCCTTTTTTGCTTTCGGGGAATCGGACCCCACCCCTGATGCAATAGGCTTACCAGCAGCGCTTGCGCAGCAGGATGTGACGGTAGGCGCCGACCGTGGGCTCGTCGTGGACGACCTCCAGCGGCGCGCCGGAACGGGCGAGGATCTCCCCCATCTGCCGGTTCGTGCTGGTGAAAAAGAGGTCGAGGAGGACCAGGAATGCGCGCCGGAGCAACCCCGGCCGCGCGCCGTCGGGCAGGAACTTGTCGAACACGGCCACCCGGCCGCCGGGCCGCAGCACCCGCGCCGCCTCGCTCAGGCACCGGGCCGGATCGGGGATCACCTCCAGCACCATGTGCAGGACTGCCGCGTCCTGGGAGCCGTCCGGCAGGTCCAGGGCGAGCGCGTCCATGACGCGGAAGTCGATGTTCGGCCGGGCGTGGGCCTCGGCCTGCCGCAGCATGGCCGGCGTCAGGTCGGTCGCCAGCACCCGCACGCCGTCCGGCAGGTAGGGCAGGTCGGCCCCCGTTCCGCAGCCGATCACCGCCACCCGCTCCCCGGGCTGCAGCGCGAGCAGCTCGATCGAGCGCCGCCGCTGCGGATGGAGCTTCGTCACCCGGTCGTAGTGAGGGGCCCAGAGGCTGTAGCGGAAGCGGAGCCAAGCGTTCGACGGCATCCAGGGGAGGTTATCAGCAGGGGGCTTTCGTACTGTCCTGCCTCGGCCGGGCGCCACAACGGCCCTCGCCGATGCGCGACCACTCGGCCAGCCCCTCGGCGGTGATCAGGTCCTCCCCCAGCATCCAGCTCAGCAGGTCGTCGTCGGGATCCCCGGTCTCCAGCGCCGGGGCCACGTGGAGCTGCAGCTCCTCCGGAACCTCGAGGACCGCCGCCCTTTCCACGTCGTAGATCAGGCTGCACACTCCATCTCCGTCGATGAGCGGGTGCAACGCCCTCCATCGCACGGCACCAGGTAAGCCGATCATGTTCATGTCGTCCTCCCCTAATAACCCTGGTTGCCGCTGGGCCGTTTTTTGGGACAAAACGGACAAACACGGACCTCACGGACGAGTCCGTGCCCGTCCGTAACAGTTCCGTGAGCGTCCGTGTGCCAGCCGGTCTAGCGCGGCGCCCGGGTCCACCGGCCGAGCCAGTCGAGGACGGTCTCGTGCCAGAAGAGGGAATTGCCGGGTTTCAGGACCCAGTGGTTCTCGTCGGGGAAGATCAGGAGCCGGCTGGGGATGCCGCGGCGCTGCAGGGCGTTGAAGGTCGCCAGCCCCTGCGCCTCGGGGATGCGGTAGTCCAGGGCGCCGTGGACGACGAGCATGGGCGTCTTCCACTTCGCCACGTGGTGCACCGGGTTGAACTTCTCGTAGGCCTCAGGGTCTTCGTAGTGCGGCGCGCCGTGCTCCCACTCGGGGAACCAGATCTCTTCCGTGGAGTAGTACATGCCGCGCTGGTCGAAGATGCCGTCGTGGTTGACCAAGCAGCGAAAGCGGTCGGGCCAGTTGCCAGCGATCCAGTTGATCATGTAGCCGCCGTAGGAGGCACCGAGGGCGCAGGCGCGGCCGCCGTCGATCCACGGGTAACGCTCCAGCGCCGCGGCCAGCCCCTTCTGGAGGTCGACCAGCGGCTTGCCCCCCGCGTCCTTGTTGATCGCGTCGGTGAACGCCTGGCCGTAGCCGGTGGAACCGTGGAAGTCGACGGCCACCACCGCGTACCCGGCGCCGGCATAGGCCTGGGGATTCCAGCGGTAGTGGAACTCGTTGTGGGACGAGCCCTGCGGTCCGCCGTGGATGATGAAGGCCAGCGGGTACTTCTTCCCGGCCTGGTAGCCCACCGGCTTGACCGCCCAGGCGTAGACCCTGTCGCCGGCCGCCCCTTCGAAGTGGAATTGCTCGGGCTCGCCGAGCTGGACGTCGGCCAGCTTCTCGCGGTTGACATCGGTGATCTTCGCGAGGCCCGAGCCATCGGGCAGCACGGTGTGGAGCTCGACCGGCGAGCGCAGGTGGTCGAGGCCGAAGGCGATCCGGTCGCCCGCGAGCGTCGGCGAGTGGGTGCTCCCCTCAGCCACGAGCTTGCTCACCGTGCCCGAGGCCACGTCGATCGCGAAGAGCGGCAACTGGCCGGTGTCCATGGCGGTGACGTAGAGGGTCTTGCCGTCGCGGGAGAACAGCAGGTCGTTGGGCGAGCGGTCCCACGCCTCCGCCAAGGTCCGCTCGGGCTGCCGGCCGGAGAGGTCGCGGATCTTGATCCAGAAGCGGTCGGACTCGTAGCCGGGCCGCTTCATCGCCAGATACGCCAGGGTCTTGCCGTCCGGCGAGAAGGCCGGCATCGCGTCCCACGCCAGGTTCGAGGCGGTCAGGTTGCGCGGCGGGCGGGATCCGTTCACCGGCGCCTCGTAGAGGTCGAAGTTGGTGGACCAGGGCTCCTCGCGGTTCTTCTCCCCGGCCAGCCGCAGGGCGAAGACGAGGGTCTTGCCGTCGGGCGAGAAGGCAAACTCCTCGGTGCCGCCGAAAGGCCGCGACGGCGCATCCGCCTCCATGCCCTTGGTGATGTCCACCGGATTCTGGGCTTTGCCCCCTTGGAGAGCAGCCACGAAGATGTGGTTTCTCCGTCCCTCGGACCACGTGTCCCAGTGGCGGACGAAGCCGCCGTCGTAGAGCTGGCCGGAAGTCTTGTCCTTTCCCCTCTCGTCCAGCCGCTGCGTGGTGCAGGCGAGACTCGGACAGTCGGGGAAGACCTCCAGGCTGAAGGCGATGCGGGAGCCGTCGGGCGAGACGGTCAGGTTCGCCACGTCGAGCGGCAGGTCGGTGACCTGGACGGCCTGGCTGTCGCTGCCGGGCACGGGCACGCGCCAGACCTGGTTGGACCCGGAGCGGGTCGAGAGGAAGTAGAGGCTCTTGCCGTCGGGAGCCCAGCGGGGGTTGCTCTCCCCCGCCTCATGGGTGGTCAGGGGGGCCGCGTCTCCCCCTCCGACGCTTACCGTCCAGATGTCGGTGCGCCCGCGGTTGGCCTCGAAGTCGGTGGTCCGCAGGGTGAAGGCGATCCGGTCGCCCTTCGGCGAGCCCTGCGGCTCGGAAATGCGCTGCATGTTGAGCATGTCGCGGGCGGTGAACGGATGGGGGGCCGCGGCGGCGTTAGCAACGAAGACGAAGGGCAAGAGAAAGAGCGGTTTGCGCATGGCGGAACTCTACCAGGGAGTCGAGGGCTTCTGGGAGTCGATGAAGAAGACACCGTCGAACACCCGGGTCCAGTTGGCCGCGTGGGGCTCGTGGAAGTAGAAGCTACCCGTGATGGGGGTGCGGAGCCAGTGGTCGCCGGTCAATCGGGAGAGGTCCAGAAAGAGGAAGGGACGCCTCACGCCGTGGAGTAGCGTCTCCAGGTCGCCGGGGGTGATCGGCGCGGGTTCGTCCTCCTCCCCGAGGTGGCTTCCGTCGAAGGAGTTGAAGCCGATCGTGTAGAGGTCGGACCCGAGCTCGTCCTTGAGGAAGCGGCCCATGGGCCCGCCCGGGACACTCAGCTTCGCTTCCCGGACTGGAGCGACGCCCGGGCTCGCGGTCCGGCCATAGAGGTCGTGCATCACGTGGTAGTTGTGGGCCCAGACGATCACCTTGCGCTCCTTGAGCGGTCCATTCAGCCACCACAGCAGGTTCTCGGCCATGGCCGCGTCGCGGTTGTAGCCGTCGGCGGGCTGCCGGTCGCCGGGGCCGAGGGCACGGTCCATGGCCATCAGGCTCAACAGGCTCTGGCGTACCCAGTCGATCTCGCGCGCGGAGTAATGGACCAGGAGATCACCGCGGCGGCGGTCGATCGTCTCGACGAGGCGCTTCGGCAGCCCGCGGTTGAACTGTCGGAGCCCCGGCTTGTTGTAGTAGTCCGCCGGCACCAGGCCCTCGGACATCGCGATGAGGTCCTTCCGTTCCTGGGCGGAGATCAGGAAGGGATCGAGCCGGTCGAAGAACTCGAAGACCGTCCGCGGGAAATGCTCGCCCCGGGCCTCGGGCGTCGAGACCCGGCAGTCGAAGCCCACGATCTCGATGGGCCGGTCCATGCCCTGGCTCGCCCGCACGTAGTCGAGGGTCAGTCCGACCTCCCGCACCCTCCAGATCCTGTAAAGCCCACGGCTCGCGGCGTCAGCCGCCGGCTGCCCGGCACGCAATGATTTCGCCACCAGACTCACATCGAAGAACCCCGCCTCCCAGGCCAGGGCATCGAAGCCCATGACCTGGTGAAGGAACCGGATCAGCCGCCCCTTGGCAAGGAAGGTCGCGCCGTCGCCGTGCGTCGCCTCCCCGAGCTGCA
>DASUNJ010000129.1:0-4767 GCA_036277235.1 Thermoanaerobaculia bacterium
CCCGCTGATCCGCCCAACACCCGCGATTGTGGGCAGTGTCGGATCTGCCTGGACGCCTGCCCCACTGACGCGCTGCCCGAGCCGTTCATCCTGGACGCGAATCGCTGCATCTCGTATTTGACCATCGAGCACAAGGGCAACATCGCGCCCGAGTTACGGCAGCACATGGGCGACCGGATCTTCGGCTGCGACATCTGCCAGGAGGTCTGCCCCTGGAATACCGTGCCCGAGGGCGCGGACCATCCCGAGCTGCGTCTGCCCGAGGCCCGCAGGGAGCTCGACCTCGCGGGGCTGCTCCGGCTCTCCCGGGACGAGTACGTGGAGCGCTTCCGGGGGAGCCCCATGAAGAGGGCGAAGCTGGAGGGTCTCCAGAGGAATGCGGCCGTGGCCATGGGCAACCGCCGCCACCCCCGCTATGTGGCGCCGCTCGCCGAGGCGCTGGCGGAAGGGGAGCCGGTCGTGAGAGCCCACGCCGCCTGGGCGCTCGGCCGGATGGCCACCCCGGAGGCGCTGCAGGCGCTGGAGGAGGCTTGGGCGAGGGAGCAAGATCAGGCCGTGCGCGAGGAGATCCAGGCAGCTCGTGGCGTTGCGGCGGCCGCATCCGTAAACAGGACATGAGAGGAGCCAAGCAATGAGACGCCCACCCGCCCTTTCGGTCCTTCCTGTCCTTTTCGCCCTCGCGGCCGCCCCGCTCGCCGCCCAGGTGCCGGTCGGCGGCGAGATCGCCGTCAACCCGAACGAGGCCGGCCGGGCCAGGCCGGATGTCGGAGTGGCCGCCGACGGCAGCTTCGTCGTGGTCTGGCAGGCCCAGGGCCGGGGCAGCCATGTCTGGGTGCGGCTCTACCGCGCCGACGGCGAGCCGCGCGGCAGGGGGCTCCGGGTGAGCCGCCTGGGTATCGGGCACCAGGTCGCTCCCGTCGTGGCCGTGCGGCCGGACGGCTCCTTCGTGGTGGTCTGGAACCGAATCGCGGCCCGTGGCAAGCGGGTCGAGGTCTACGCCTCCCGCTTCACGGCCGGCGGACAGGCGATCGGCGAGCCGCGGTTCGTGGGTTACACCGGCCAGCCCGCCGCCGTCACCCTCCTTCCCGGCGGCGGCTTCTTCGTGGCCTGGACCTTGGAGGACGGCGAGCCCCCCTCGCGCGACCTCTACGGCCGGCGTTTCACCCGCAACGGCGTGCCCGCCGGCGGACGGGTCACGCTGAACGAGGACCCGGGCGGCGACCAGCGGCACCCGGAGTGCGCCGTGAGCCCGGGCGCGGAGATCGTCTGCACCTGGACGAGCGACCTCGGCGAAGGGTCTTTCGGCGCGACCATGTTCCGGCGCTTCGACCTCGCCGGCCGGCCGCTCGGGGACGAGCTGCAGGTGAACGAGCCGGATACGACCGGCGATCGGCGCCATCCCTCCCTCGCGGTCCACGCGGACGGCACGGTCCTCGTCACGTGGCTCGATGTGACCGATGTCGGGCACATCCATGCCCGGCTGCTCGACGACGCGGACCGCTTCCTCGGGCCGACCTTCCTGGTCGGTGAGACCCCCACCATCTTCGGAGGCCCGCGGGCGGCGGCCACGGACGCGGGCTTCGCCGTCGTCTGGCCGGTCGGCAATGGGGTCCTCCTGCGCGAGGTGAGCGCCGCCGGCGCGGTCGCGGGCGCCGAGCGGCAGGTCAACGAGCACTTCGACGGCACTCTCGTGAATGCTGCGATCGCGTTCGGCCCGGCGGGCGGGGCCGTGGTCTGGACCTCCCACGGGGCGCTCATCCGCGACGTGAGCATCCGGGCGCGGCGCCTGCGTTGACAGCCCCGCTCCTCGCCCCTATACTCAAAGGCCCGAGTTTCCAAAGAGTTAAGCGGAACTCGCAGCCCCCCGTTCGAGGGGGCACAGGCCCGCGAGCCTGAATCCACGCCCAAGGAGGAACGTCTTTTATGCCGGTCACTGAACAAATGGACCAGCCGCCGATGACGGCCGAGTCCGACGAGGAGCTTTCCAGGGAGGAGTACCAGAAGCTCCTCGAAATGTACGACGACAGCATGCGGAATCTCACCGAGGGTGAGATCGTCCCCGGTCGAGTCATCGGGATCACCAGCAATTCGGTGATCATCGACGTGGGGTACAAGTCGGAGGGGCTCGTCCCGATCGAGGAGTTCCTCGACCGCGAGGGCAACGTGACGGTCTCCGAAGGCGAGGAGGTCGACGTCCTCCTCGAGAAGACCGAGGACCTCGAAGGCCACGTCCTGCTCTCCCGTACCAAGGCGCAGCGCATGCGCCGCTGGACGGAGGTGGAGAAGGCGTACAAGGACGGCCGCATCATCAAGGGCCGGGTCACCGACCGCATCAAGGGCGGCCTGACCGTCGACGTCGGCCTGCGCGCCTTCCTGCCCGGCTCGCTGGTCGACATCAAGCCGGTCAAGAATCTGGAATCGCTGCGCGGCCTGGAGCTGGAGTTCAAGGTCATCAGCCTCGACCGCCGGCGCAACAACATCGTGCTGTCGCGCAAGGCCGTGCTCGAAACCGAGCTGGCGAAAAAGAAAGCCGAGACCCTCACCCGTCTGGAAGAGGGCGCCCGCTTGAAGGGCGTGGTCAAGAACATCACCGACTACGGCGTGTTCATCGACCTCGGCGGCATCGACGGCCTGCTCCACATCACCGACATCTCGTGGGGCCGCGTCAACCATCCGTCCGAGCACTTCTCGGTCGGCGATGAAGTCGAAGTCGCTGTGCTCAAGTTCGACCCCGACACCGAGCGCGTCTCCCTGGGCTACAAGCAGAAGAGCGAGGACCCCTGGACGCTGGTCGACAAGAAGTACCCGATCGGCTCGCGCGTCCGCGGCAAGGTCGTGTCGCTGGTCGACTACGGCGCCTTCGTCGAGATCGAGGAGGGTGTCGAGGGCCTGATCCACGTCAGCGAGATGTCGTGGACCAAGAAGGTGGTCAACCCCGCCAAGATCCTGGAGGTGGGGCACGAGGTCGAGGCGATCGTCTCGGAGCTCGACATGGACCAGCGGCGCATCAGCCTGTCGCTGCGCCAGACCGAGCGCAACCCGTGGGAGGAGCTCAAGGACACCCACCCCGAGGGCACGATCATCGAGGGCAAGGTGCGCAACCTCACCGAGTTCGGCGCCTTCGTCGAGATCACGGACGGCATCGACGGCCTCATCCACGTCTCCGACATGAGCTGGACCAAGCGGGTCAAGCATCCCAGCGAGGTGCTCAAGAAGGGCGACACCGTGCGGGCGCGGATCACCAACATCGACATCGAAAACCAGCGCGTCTCGCTGTCGATCAAGGAGTTCATGCCCAACGAGTGGGACGACTTCGCCCACAGCCACCACGTCGGCGACACGCTGGAGGGCCGGGTGGTCAACGTCACCGACTTCGGCCTCTTCATCGACATCTACAACGGCCTCGAGGGTCTCGCGCACGTCAGCGAGATCGAGGTGCCCGGCGGCGGCAAGCTGGAGGACCAGTACAAGGTCGGCGACTGGGTGCGCACCCGCGTCCTGCGCATCGAGGAGGACGACAAGAAGGTCGGCCTGTCGCTGCGCGGCGTGACCCAGCCCACCGAGGAGGAGATCGCCGAGCTCCAGGCCTCCCGCGGGGGTGTCAGCCATCACCAGGAGCACCACGAGCATCACGAGGCCGAGCCCGAGGAGCATCACGAAGAGAGTGCTGGCGAAGGTGGCGAGGGTGGCGAGGCGGTGGAAGAGTAGGCCGTATTGACACCAGGACGGCGGCGGGTCAGTGTTCGCAGGAACGCGGGCCCGCCGCAGCTTCAGAAAGGGGTGGGAGATGTCGGTACCCTACAAGAACGACGGGATGACCGGGATGACCAAGGCCGAGCTGGTCGAAGAGGTCGCCCGCACGACGCAACTCACCAAGAAGCACGCGGAGATCATCGTCAATACGGTGTTCGACAGCATCGTCGATTCGCTCAAAGGGGGCGAGAAGATCGAGCTGCGCGGTTTCGGCAGCTTCCGCATCCGCCACCGCGGCGCGCGCACCGGCCGCAACCCCAAGACCGGCGACAAGGTCAGCGTCCCGCCCAAGCGGATCCCCTATTTCAAGCCCGGCAAGGAGCTGAGGGAGCTGCTCAACGACGAGTGTTGAGCTAGCGGATGGAACGCCTCTTCACGCCCTGGCGGTACGAATACATCACCAAGAGCCCGGCAGGTCCGGCCGGTTCGGAGGATCCCGGGTGCTTCTTTTGCGCCGCGGCCCACAACCTCGGCGATCCTGACGGCCTGGTGGTTCATGCCGGCTGCCATCATCTGGTCATGCTGAACCTCCATCCCTACTCGAACGGGCACCTGATGGTGGCCCCCCTCGAGCACCACAGCTCTCCCCAGGAGAGCGGTCCGGAGGCGCAGGCCGAATTCTGGCCGCTGGTGCTCAAGGCCCAGCGCGTTCTGCAGGCCGCCTACTCGCCGCACGGCTTCAACCTCGGGATGAACCTGGGCCGGCCGGCGGGCGCGGGAGTGCCCGGACACTTCCATTTCCACCTGGTCCCGCGCTGGACCGGGGACACGAATTTCATGACCGTCCTGGCGGAGGTCCGGCTCGTCCCGGAGGATCTGCGCCAGTCCCGTGAGCGCCTGCGGGCGCTCTTTGCCCTGGAGGCTCCGGAGGAGGAACCAAGACTTGGCTCAACCCGATGAAGCCGCGCCGCAGCAGACTCAGGCGGTGACTGCGGCGGTGGCAGCGCCGGCGGGGGTGCCCGTCGGCAACCCATATCTGGCCATGATCCTGGCCTGGCTCGTGCCGGGGCTCGG
>DASUNJ010000130.1:0-13244 GCA_036277235.1 Thermoanaerobaculia bacterium
CATCTTCGCCAGCAACGACGACATGGCCGCGGGAGTGATCCAGACCGCGACGGCGATGGGCCTGAGCGTGCCGCGGGACCTGTCGGTGGCGGGGTTCGACGACAGCGCGCTGGCGACGAGGATCAGGCCGGCGCTCACCACAATCCGGCGGCCGGTGCGGGCGATGGCGCGGCTGGCCGCCAACAAGCTCATCGCAACCATCGAAGATCGGCCCAACGACGCCCGCCTGGGTGTCTTCCTGGATCCGGAGCTGGTCATCCGCGCTTCGACTCGGCGGCTCGAGTGATGGAGGGAGGCGAGCTTGTCCAGCCTTGAGCTCAGGCCCAGGGAAGCCTGCGCGTTCGACATCCTGTCCCTGGGAGAGGTCATGTTGCGCCTCGATCCGGGCGAGGGCAGGATCCGCACCACCCGCCAGTTCCAGGTGTGGGAAGGCGGCGGCGAGTACAACGTGGCCCGCGGTCTGCGGCGTTGCTTCGGTCAGCGGGCGGCGGTGGTCACAGCCGTCGTCCGCAACGAGATTGGCCTCCTGCTCGAGGACCTGATGCTTCAGGGAGGGGTGGATACTTCCCTCATCCAGTGGGTGCCGTCCGACGGCATCGGGCGCTCCGTGCGCAACGGGTTGAACTTCACCGAGCGGGGCTTCGGGATTCGCGGCGCCGTCGGCTGCTCCGACCGGGGTCACAGCGCCGCCTCCCAGCTGCGCGTGGGGGACGTCGACTGGGAGCACGTCTTCGGAAAGCTCGGTGTCCGCTGGTTCCACACCGGAGGCATCTTCGCGGCGCTCTCGGGGACCACCGGCGACGTGGTCGTCGAAGCGGCACGGATCGCCAAGAAGCACGGCACCGTGGTCTCCTACGACCTCAACTATCGAGCCTCCCTTTGGGGTGCCTACGGCGGCCTCGATCGCTGCCGCGAGGTGAATCGCGCCATCGCTCCGTCGCTCGACGTGATCCTCGGCAACGAGGAGGACTTCACGGCGTGCCTGGGGCTCGAGGTGGAGGGAGTGGACGCGAGCCTGCTCGACCTGGAGGTGAGCGGATTCAAGAGCATGATCGGGACCGCGGTGGCGACCTACCCGAACCTCAAGGCCGTGGCGGCGACGCTACGCGCGGTCAAGAGCGCCACCCTCAACGACTGGGGCGCCATCTGCTGGTGTGACGGCGAGTTTCACGCCGCCACCCATCGGCCCGACCTCGAGATCCTCGACCGTGTGGGCGGCGGCGACAGCTTCGCCTCCGGCTTCATCTACGGCCTCATGGAGCTCGGCGACCCGGCTCGCGCGGTGGAATACGGTGCCGCCCACGGCGCCCTGGCGATGACCACACCGGGAGATACCACGATGGCCTCGCTGAGCGAGGTGCAGAAGCTCGTCCGGGGCGGCGGCGCCAGGGTGGACCGGTGATCCCGGCCGAGCGACTGGCGCGGCGCCCGGTCATCCCGGTGATCGTGATCGACGCCGAGGACGACGCCGAGCCGCTGGCCGAGGCGCTGCTCGCGGGCGGGCTCGATCTGATCGAGGTGACCTTGCGGACCGCCGCAGCGGAGGCAGCGCTGGGACGCATCATCCGCAGGTTCCCGGAGATGCTCGTGGGTGCCGGCACCGTGGTCACGCGCGAGCAGGCACAGCGGTGCCTGGATCTCGGCGTCTCGTTCGGCGTGGCCCCGGGCTTCAACCCGGAGACCGTGCGCCTCTTCGAGCAGCGCGGCGTGCCGTTCATGCCGGGGGTGCTCACGCCTTCCGAGATCGAATCAGCCTATGGACACGGCTGTACCCTGCTGAAGTTCTTCCCGGCCGAAGCGGCCGGCGGGCCGAAGATGCTGCGGGCCCTCGCCGGACCGTACGAGTCCCTCGGCATCCGCTTCTGTCCCACGGGAGGCGTTTCCGTGGACAACATGAAGGAGTACCTCTCCCTGCCCCAGGTGTTCGCCGTGGGCGGTTCCTGGCTGGCCAGCAAGCGCCAGATCGCCGAGAAGCAGTGGAACGCCATCACTCAGCAGACCCGGGAGGCTCTGTCTCGGGCGAGGGAGGTCGCGCCATGAGCCGCCTGATTCACGAAAGGTTCCTGCTGCAGAGCGACGAGGCGGTCCGCCTCTACCACGACTACGCGGCCGGGCAGCCGATCATCGACTACCACACCCATCTGCCGCCGGCCGAGATCGCCGCCGACCGCCGCTGGGAGAACATCAGCCAGGTATGGCTCAACGGCGACCACTACAAGTGGCGCCAGATGCGCGCGAACGGCATCGCCGAGCGCTTCTGCACCGGCGACGCGACCGACCGGGAGAAGTTCGACGCCTTCGCGAGCACCTTGCCGTACCTCCTGCGCAACCCCCTCTACCACTGGTGCCACCTGGAGCTCGCCCGGTACTTCCAGATCGACGATCTGCTGCTCAGCCCCAGGACCGCCGACGAGGTGTGGGAGCGCAGCTCGGCGGTCTTTCGCAACGGGCTCTCGGCTCGTTCCCTGATCGAGAGGAGCAACGTCCTGGCCCTCTGCACCTCCGACGACCCGATCGATTCGTTGGAGTACCACGAGGCGGTAGCCGCCGACCCGACGTTCGGCGCCCGGATGCTCCCCACCTGGCGTCCCGGCCGGGTCCTGGCGCTCGCCGACCCCGACTCCTGGAACCGCTACCTGGATGAGCTCGGCGCCGTCGCCGACGTGGAGATCGCGAGCTTCGACGATCTCGTCGCGGCGTTGACCGTGCGTTGCGACGTCTTCCATGCGGCGGGCTGCCGGCTCTCGGACCACGCGCTCGCCGCCGGTCTCTTCTCGCCGGCCTCGGCGCAGGAGGTCCGAACCAGCTTCGACCGACTCCGGTCCGGAGCCGCTCTCCCGGTCGCCGAACGCGACCAATTGGCGACGGCGTTGCTCCTGCAGTTGGGACGGCTGTATCACAAGAAGGGTTGGACGATGCAACTGCGCACCGGTGCCCTGCGGGACAACAACAGCGCGATGCTCGCCGCCCTCGGTTCCGACTCCGGGTACGACTCGATGGGAGACCGTCCGTACGCCGAGCCCCTGGCTCGGTTCCTGAACGCACTGAGCTCCGCTGGCGACCTGCCCAGGACCATCCTCTACAACGTCAACCCGCGCGACACCGAGATGCTGGCCTCCATGCTCGGCTGCTTCGAGGACGGCTCGGTGCCGGGGAAGATGCAGCTCGGTCCGGCCTGGTGGTTCCTCGACCAGAAGGACGGGATCGAGCGCCAGCTCGAAGCCATCTCCCAGATGGGCTCGCTGCGCCGGTTCGTGGGCATGGTCGCCGACAGCCGCTCGTTCCTGTCGTTCACCCGTCACGAGTACTTCCGGCGCATCCTCTGCAACCTGCTCGGTGCCGAGATGGCGACCGGGCTCCTGCCGCGGGACTTCGATCTGGTCGGAGCTCTGGTCGAGGACGTCTGTTTCCGCAACGCGGAGCGCTTTTTCGGCTTCGAGCTGCCTGAGCCTCGCGTGGAAGCGAGAAGCGCATCCGCGCCTTCTCTGCTCACCGCCTGATGTTGAACGACCCGGCGTAGACTTGCTCATGCCACTGACCCAACTGATAGACCGTCCCCGCTACCTTCGCCTTCACGAGGCCGACAACGTGGCCGTCATCGTCAACGACGGAGGCGTTTCGGCTGGCACGGCGTTCGGCGACGGCCTGCGCGTTCGCGACTCGATTCCGCAATCCCACAAGGTGGCGCTCCGTGCGATCGGCGAGGGCGAGGCAGTGCTGCGTTACGGGCAGGCCATCGGCGCGGCGCGGCGCGCCATCCCCGAAGGCAGCTGGGTCAAGGAGAGCGACCTCGTCATGCCGACGCCGCCGGCGCTCGACTCGCTGCCGCGGTGCACCGACGTGCCGCCCGACGCTCCGCCACTCGAAGGGTACACCTTCGAGGGCTACAAGAACGCCGACGGGAGCGTCGGCACCCGCAACCTCCTCGGCATCACGACGACCGTGCAGTGCGTTACGGGTGTGCTGGACCACGCCGTCAAGAGGATCCGCGACGAGGTCCTGCCGCGGTACCCGAACGTCGACGACGTGGTCGCCCTGAGCCACGACTTCGGTTGTGGGGTCGCGTTCGACACGCCCGACGTCCAGATCCCGATCCGCACGGTGCGCAACCTCGCGCGCAACCCGAACCTGGGCGGCCAGGCCCTGGTCGTCGGCCTGGGATGCGAGATGTTGCAGCCCGAGCAGGTCATCGCCGAGCGAGATGCTGGAGGTAGCGGCCTCGATCTTCAGGAACCCTGGCTCTACCGGCTGCAGGATTCACGGCACGGCTTCGCCGAGATGATCGAGCGGATCATGGCGCTGGCCGAGCGGCGCCTGCACGAGCTCGACCAGCGGCGGCGCGAGACCTGCCCGGCCTCCGCCCTGGTGCTGGGAATGCAATGCGGCGGCAGTGATGCCTTCTCCGGCATCACGGCGAACCCGGCCCTCGGCTTCGCCTCCGACTTGCTGGTGCGCGCCGGCGCGACGGTGATGTTCTCCGAGGTCACCGAGGTCCGCGACGCCGTGCACCTGCTCAGCGCCCGCGCCAAGGATGAGGAGGTGGCGCAGGCCCTGATCCGCGAGATGGACTGGTACGACCGCTACCTGGAGCGTGGCCACAGTGACCGCAGTGCGAACACCTCGCCGGGCAACAAGGCCGGCGGCCTGTCCAACATCGTGGAGAAGGCGCTCGGTGCCACCGCCAAGTCCGGCCGATCGGCGATCAGCGGCGTGATCGGCCCGGGCGAACGCGCACAGAGGAAAGGTCTACTGTTCTGCGCCACCCCGGCCGGCGACTTCGTCTGCGGCACGCTGCAACTGGCTGCCGGCATGAACCTCCACGTGTTCACCACCGGGCGTGGCACGCCCTACGGACTGGCGATGGCGCCGGTGGTCAAGGTGAGCTCTCGCACCGAGCTCGCCCAGCGCTGGCCCGACCTGATCGACGTCGACGCGGGCCGGATCGCCAGCGGCCGCAGCACCGTCGAGGAGATCGGCTGGGAGCTGTTCCACTACTACCTCGACGTCGCCAGCGGGCGGAAGAAGACCTGGACCGAAGTGCACCGGATCCACAACGACCTGGCGCTCTTCAACCCGGCGCCGCTCACCTGAGTCTCGCTCCCGCTGGGTAGAGGGGTCTACCCGTGCAATTACCGCTCCGGCGGAGGCTCTTCCCATGCCCGGTCGGTCAGGGGCAGGTCGCCGCCATAGGTCGCGGGGGGAGGAGGTAGCGGCGGGATCGTCGCCGGGACTCCTGCCGGCGGCACGAACCTCGTCGGAGCCCCGAAGCGGGCCAGGAGGACGGCGCCGAAACCCACCACCCAGGCCGCGAGCTGCATGATCCCGCCGAACAGCATAAACATGGACGCGAAGAGGTCGAGCGCGCCCGGCCCCCAGGAGAGGAGGTGGCCGATCACCGACCAGACCTGGATCACCAGCACGCCCACCAGCGCCGCCGCGTAAGGCCCTCCGAAGCTGCGGCCGTAACGCTCCTCCAGCCACCGTCCGACCCGGTAGGCCGACGCGGAGTACCCGAGCACCAGGGCCAACATCAGGGCCAGCACCAGGGCCATGGCGAAGAACGGCAGCAGGATCAGGAGCAGGCAGCCGACGAGCAGGAGCACGAGGATCACCGAGACCACGAACAGGATCCCCAACACCACGACGATCAGCGGCACGGAGGCGAGGAGGCTGAAGAAGCCGACCAGCGCGGACTTCAGCGGCTCGGCCCTTAGACGGAGGTCCACCTGCTCCACGGGACGCCGGGCGATCAGCAGGGTGAGGCAGGTCAGCAGGGCGAGCGTCGCCATCCACACGATGCTGCCGAAGGCTTCCATGGAGGCACCGAAGAGGGAGAACGGCCCGAAATCCGGGTCGAAGTCCCAGCCGTCCCTCCACGGCCCGCCCCAGGGGGCACCGACCTCGGAGGTGGAGCCGTGGATCTCGGAGCCCGGGGCACGCTCGATGGTGCCGATGGTGCTGTTGACGTCCCCCTCGACGACCGCGTTCGGTCCCAGGTAGACGCCGCCGCCCACGGAGACCACGTTGCCGCCGACACGGCCGTTGACCCGGACCGGGCCGCCGATCGCGACCACGTCACGGCTCACTTGGCCGTCGACCCGCACGGAGCCGCCGATCGCCACGGCCTCCTCCGCCAGCTCCTCCTTCTCCACCAGGATGCTGCCGCCGAACTTCACACGGCTGCCGGAATGGATCACGGGCTCAGGCGTCTCCGGCACCTCCGGGCTGGCGGGCGTCTCCACCTCGATCTCTTCGGGGATCTCCTCCGCGGGAGTCTCCGGCATCTCCGGGGTCTCCGGCGCCGCCGGCGGTTCCGGAGGGGCGGGGGGCGCCGCCTCGGCCGTCATGCCGAACAGCTGCCGGCGCGCCGCCGGGTCGAGATCCAGCAGGGGGAGGATCAAGCGGGCGTCCTCCCCCAACCAGTCGCGGGCGATCTGCGCGTTCACGCGCTCGCCGTTGATGGCGACGGCATCGCCGCTCACCTCGATCGCGCGCACTCCACGGCTCGCCTGGCGCGGCGTGAGCACGACGCCGCCGCGGATGGGGACTACCTGGTACCGGCTCTCGATCTGGCGGCGCAGCTCCTGCCCTTGGACCGCGGGGGTCTCCTGGGCCACGGCCAGGGCTGCGAAAACGAGAGGGAGGCCGAGGGCGAAGATCAGCGCCGCGGCTCCCAGCCGGCAGCGGTATCGATCAACGATTGAAATCGACATATCGTAAGCTCCTGTCACGGGTCATCAGCTCGCGGAGGAAGACGAAAGAAATCCCCGAGACCGCCAGGCATCCGGCCGTGACCTTGAGCGCGCCGGGGCTCGTCAGGGAGACCGCCAGGGCCCCGAGCACGGTGAGGAACCATTCCCCGACGCGCGCCGCGAGAGCCACCCATTGGCTGAGGTCGACCACGGAGGCCACCCCGAGCTCGAGCAGGTCGTTCACAGTCGCCATCCCGAGCAGGGTCATCACGAGCCGCGGCAGCCAGAACATCGAGATGCAGGCGGCGAGCAGACCCGAGGTAAGGGCCAGGCGGAACCCGGGCGAACGGAACAGCCCGACGAGCCAGCTCTGGCGCGCCGGTACCGGTACTGCCCATACAGCGGGCTGAGCGACCTGCAGGAGGACACGGTCCGCGAACCCGGCGGGGGGCGCCAGGCGGGGCAGGCTCTCGAACAGCTCGAGGAGAGCAGTCTCCGCCGCCAGCGCGCCCGCATCGTCCGCCTCCCGCTCGGCTTGGAGCCAGCGGGTCAGGGGGTCGTGGGGTTCCGGTCGTCTCATGGCCATTCGTCTTCTCCGTGCCCAGCCCTACGAGCCTGCCGGGGATCCGGTTTCAGCTCCCCAGCCGAGCGCCGACATCTCCGCCGCGAGCTCCTTGCGGGCGCGGTGCAGGTTGGTTTTCACCGTGCCCAGGGGCAGACTCGTGACGTCGCAGATCTCCTGGTAAGTGGCCCCTTCGAGGTAGAAGAGGACAACCGCTTCCCGATACTCGGGCCGGAGCCGGGAGATTGCCCGTTCCAGGGATCTTGCCATGTCCCGGCGCTCGGCGGCAGCGGCGGGGTCCTCGACGGAGGCGTCGGACAGGATCGCCGCGAGCCCTCCCCGCCCCTCCTCGTCCTGGGGAGCCTCCAGGGAGACGGTATCAGGAACATGCCGCCGCAGATGGTCGATGGTCGCGTTGTGGGCAATCTTGAAGAGCCAGCTCGACAGCTTGCGCGAGGCATCGTAGGTGCGGAGGCTGCGGTAGGCCTTGACGAATGTCTCCTGGGCGAGGTCCTCGGCCGTCGAGGGATCCTGGACCATGCGCACGATCAGGCTGTAGACCGGCCGCTCGAAGCGCAGCACCAGCTCGCGGAAGGCCTCCTGCGACCCCGTCAGGGCGCGCGCCACGAGTTGGGCATCGCTCTCCATTTTGAGGCCGATTCTAGTAGACTTGCCGCGATCTTCCCCGGAGGAAACAACCCGATGAGAATACTGACTCCCGCAATCCTCGCCCTGCTCCTTGCCCTGCCCGCTGCGGCCGGCACGCTCGCCGGCGTCACCCTGCCCGACAAGGCCGACGTGGACGGCAAGTCCCTGGTCCTCAACGGCATGGGCCTGCGCAAGAAGTTCGTGATCAAGGTCTACGTAGGCGGTCTCTATCTCCCCCAGAAGGAGAAGGCCCCCGCCAAGATCCTGGGCGCCGACGTTCCGCGCCGCATGGTGCTCCACTTCATCTACAACGTGGACAAAGGCCAGATGTGCGAAGCCTGGGACGAGGGCCTGACGGCCAACGTCCCCAACGCCTCGGCCGAGGTCAAGAAGAACTTCACCACGCTCTGCGGCTGGATGGACGGCGTGGGCGAGGGGCAGAAGCTGGTGATGACCTACGTGCCCGGCACGGGCACCACCGTCGAGGTCGCCGGCAAGGTCAAGGGCACGCTCCCCGGCAAGCCCACCGCCGACGCCATCCTCAGCACCTGGATCGGCAAGGAGCCCGGCCCGGGCGAGGACTTCAAGAAGGCCGTGCTGGGCGGGTAGTAGGGGCGGCCCTTGTGGCCGCCCTCTTCATCCCCCCAAAAAAAGAAGGAGCGCGGCCGGCGCTCCTTTTTGGAGGGATGAGAGGAGGTTTTGCCTCCCCGCAATTCGATAGTGTAGGGTTCCCATCGACTGTTGTCAATATCTTTCGCGCCTGTCACAGCTCCAATCCGAACGTAGCCAGGATGACCAGTCCCAGGATCACGCGGTAGACCACGAAGACCGTCATCGGCTGGCGCCTCAACCACGCGAGGAGCCCCGCGATCACCAGGTAGCCGGCCACTGCCGACACCACCAGGGCGAGAGCCATCGGTCCGTACTGGCCTGGATCGACCGCCCCCTGGAACACGTCGACCGCCTCGACCGCGCAGGCCGCGGCCGTGACGGGGATGCTGAGCAGGAACGAGAAGCGCGCCGCGGCCGGCCGGGTGAAGCCGATGAGCAGAGCCGCCGTCATGGTGATGCCGGACCGCGAGGTGCCGGGCACCAGGGCCAGCGCCTGGGCGACGCCGATGAGCAGGGCGATTCCCGCCGTCATGCTGCCGATGTCGCGGTACTTCTCCCCCCGCCGGTCGGCCCATCCGAGGAGCAGGCCGTAGAAGATGGCCGTGCAGGCGATCAGGACCGGGTTGCGCGCCTCGCCGGCGATCCAGTCCTTGAAGAGCAGCCCGGCCACGCCGGCCGGGATCGTGGCGAGGACGATTGCCCAGGCCAGCGGCCGGGGAGCGAAGTCCACGTGCATCGAGCGCGGCTTGCCGGTCAGGATGCCCTGGATCAGGTCGATCACGTCGTTGCGGAAGTAGACGAGGACGGCCAGAAGCGTCCCCGCGTGGGTGGCGACGTCGAAGGCCAGTCCCTGATCGGGCCAGCCGAGGAACCGCGGGACCAGGATCAGGTGGCCCGACGAGCTGATGGGCAGGAACTCGGTTACGGCCTGGACGATCGCGAGGACGACGGCTTGGAGCGATGTCATGGGGCGCGATTGTAGACCGATTGTAGACCACGGCCCGTTCAGCAAAAGCGGCTATACTTCCGCCCCGCATGGAAACCCTGCTCGTCACCGGCGGCGCCGGCTTCATTGGCTGCAACTTCGTCCGCCTCGCCCTGGCCGAGACCCGGGCGCGGATCATCGTCCTCGACAAGCTCACCTACGCCGGGAGCCTGGAGAACCTGGCCGACGTCCTTGGCGACCCCCGTCTGACCTTCGTCCAGGGGGACATCGCGGACCGCGTCGAAGTGCGCCGCGTCTTCGCCGAGCACAAGCCCGACGCGGTCGTGAACTTCGCGGCCGAGAGCCACGTCGACCGCTCCATCGAGGATGCCAGCGCCTTCATCCAGACCAACATCGTGGGAGCGTTCGAGCTCCTCGAAGCGGCCCGCCGCCATGTGACGGACGGCTTCCGCTTCCTTCACGTCTCGACCGACGAGGTCTACGGCAGCCTGGGAGCGACCGGCGCGTTCTCGGAGGAGACCGCATACGCGCCCAACTCCCCCTACGCAGCCTCCAAGGCCGGCGCCGATCACCTGGTCCGCGCCTATCACGAGACCTACGGCCTGCCCGCCCTGCTCACGAACTGCTCGAACAACTACGGCCCGTACCAGTTCCCCGAGAAGCTGATCCCGCTCATGACCCTGAACGCCCTGGAGGGGAAGAACCTCCCCATCTACGGCGACGGAGGCAACGTGCGGGACTGGATCTATGTAGAAGACCACTGCCGCGGCGTGCTCGCGGCGCTCCAGAGGGGCCGGCCCGGCGAGAAGTACAACCTGGGAGGCCGCAGCGAGCGCACGAACCTGCAGATCGTGGACGCGCTCTGCGAGATCCTCGACTCCGAGCGTCCGGCGGCGCGCTCCTACAAGGAGCTCAAGACCTTCGTCGCGGACCGGCCCGGCCACGACCGGCGCTACGCCATCGACGACGAGAAGGCCCGCAAGGAGCTCGGCTGGGAGCCCCGGCAGAGCTTCGAGTCCGGCCTGAGGGCCACGGTGCGCTGGTATCTACAGAACCGCGCCTGGTGCGAAAGCGTCCAGTCCGGCAAGTACGACCGCGAACGGCTCGGGCTCCTCAAGACATGAAGTTCCTCCCCACCGCACTCGAAGGGGTGATCCTCGTCGAGCCCAGGGTCTTCCCGGACGACCGCGGCTTCTTCCTGGAGACCTACCACCAGCAGAAGTTCGCCGCGGGAGGCATCCCCGACCTCTTCGTCCAGGACAATCACTCGTACTCGATCCATGGGACCCTCCGCGGCCTGCACGCCCAGCTCCGTTACCCGCAGGGCAAGCTCGTGCGGGCGGTCCAGGGCGAGATCTTCGACGTGGCGGTCGACATCCGGTCCGACTCCCCCACTCTCGGCAAGTGGGTGGGCGAGCGGCTCTCGGGCGAGAACTTCCGGCAGCTCTGGGTTCCACCCGGCTTCGCCCATGGCTTCTGCGTGCTCAGCGAGACCGCGCACGTCCTGTACAAATGCACCGAGCTCTACCGCGGGGACGACGAGATCGGGATCCTCTGGAACGATCCGGCGATCGGGATCGACTGGCCTGTGAAAGAGCCCTTGCTCAGCGACAAGGACCGGGACGCCAAGCCTCTGGAGGCGTTCTTGCCAGCGCTTCGCGAATATGGACGCAAAGATCCGGCCTGAAGACCTCTTCTCCCCCGACGACCTGAGCCAGATGGCCGAGCTGGGCATCGACCCGGCGGAGGCCCTCCGGCAGATCGAGCTGTTCCGCAATCCGCCCCCGTTCACCCGCGTGCTGCGCGCCTGCCGCGTGGGCGACGGCATCCGCATGCTCTCCAAGGCCTCCGAGCCCTGGCTGCTGGCCCGCTTCGAAGAGGCCGTCCGCCGCGGCCGGCTCGCCAAGCTCGTCCCCGCCTCGGGCGCCGCGACCCGGATGTTCAAGGAGCTGCTCGCGGATCTCAACGACGGGGAGTCCTCTTCGGAGGTCCGGACCTTCCTCGACAACCTTCCCCGCTTCGCCTTCCATGAGGACCTGGGCGACATCCGGACGGCGGACCGCCATACGATCCTGGAGCGCCTCCTCACCGAGAAGGGCCTGAACTATCCCGAGCTGCCCAAAGGGCTGCTGAAGTTCCACCGCTACCCCGACGGGCCGCGCACTCCCTTCGAGGAGCACCTGGTGGAGGCGGCGGACGTGACCCGCGACGAGGACGGCAACTGCCGCCTGCACTTCACGGTCTCGCCGCAACACCACGAGCGGTTCGAGGCACTGCTGGAAGAAGTCCGGGGACGGTATGAAGCGAAGTATGACTGCCGCTTCGTCGTCAGCTTCTCCTACCAGCAGCGCTCGACCGACACGATCGCGGTCGACCCCGAGAACCGCCCGTTCCGGCAGGATGACGGCACGCTCCTCTTCCGGCCCGGCGGCCACGGCGCGCTCCTGGACAATCTGGCCTCGCTGGCCGGGTTCGGTTGGGACCTGGTCCTGCTCAAGAACATCGACAATGTCGTGCCGGACGGCCGCAAGCCCTTGGTGAATGGCTGGAAGAAAGCGCTCTCCGGCTACCTCCTCGCTCTCCAGGAGCGGATCTTCCGGCTCCAGGAACGGCTGGAGGCGGACCCGGCCGCTCTGGAAGAGGCATCCAGGCTGGTGGAGGAAGAGCTTTCGCGGCCGATCCCCGCTGGAGCGGACCGGCGGCAGTTTGTAATCGAGGCGCTGAACCGTCCGCTGCGAGTCTGCGGTGTGGTCCGCAACCAGGGAGAGCCCGGCGGAGGGCCATTCTGGGTCGAAGATGCGTGCGGCCAGCTCTCCCTCCAGATCGTGGAGAGCTCGCAGATCGACCCCAAGGTGCGGCAGGAGATGCTGGCGGGATCCACCCACTTCAACCCGGTGGACGTCGTCTGCGCCCTGCGCGACCGCAACGGCGCGCCGTACGACCTCCACCGTTTCGTGGACCCCACGACCGTCTTCATCTCCAGCAAATCGCACGAAGGGCGTCCGCTCAAGGCGCTGGAGCGCCCCGGCCTCTGGAACGGGGCCATGGCGGGCTGGAACACGGTCTTCGTGGAGGTGCCGGACGAGACGTTCGCGCCGGTCAAGTCGGTGCTGGATCTGCTACGGCCCGAGCACCAGTAAGAAGAGCCCTCACCCCGACCGGATTTTCCTGTGTTACCATCCGCCCGGCTCACGAATTCAACGGAGGAGGCATGGAAGCCTTGAAGCTGCCATCGCTCAAGCTGCCGGATCTACCGCGCCCGACCCGCTGGGACCTGTACGCGATCGGAGCGCTCGTCGTCAGTGTCATCCTTGCCGGCGCGACCATCGCGCTGCCCCGTCTCGCCACGGCCCTGATGTTCGTCCACCTCGTCGTCTGCTGCGGCGGCCTGATGCTCCTCGGCAAGACCGCCAAGGAGGGGACCTGGTGGGGGAACCTGGCCGCAGTCGGGACCATGTTCGTCGGCATGAGCGGCATGCTGGTCGCAGCCGCCGTCTGGGCCACGGCCTAGGCGGAAAGCCGGAAAGGACCTAAAGGACTCAAAGGACGTAAAGGACACCGGACTGTCCTTTGAGTCCTTTTCGTCTTTTAGGTCCTTTTGGTCCTTTCCGGGCCGGCCCTGGCCCATCCGAGAGGGCGGGCTCAGCCGTAGTGTTCAAGAACGCCGCTTGTCCTGAGAGGAGCGTGCCTTGAACAGGGGAAAGCTCGTCCTCTACATCGTGATCGGCCTGGCTGTCGCCGCTCTCCTGATCCTGGGGGGCCGCCGGGCCGCCGCTTACGTGCC
>DASUNJ010000131.1:0-13790 GCA_036277235.1 Thermoanaerobaculia bacterium
CCTACACCGGCGTTGCTCAGAAGCACGCAGTGCTGCGCTTCGACGGCACCGAGCTTCGCATCGAGGATCTCGGCAGCCGCAAGGGCACGCTGGTCAGCGGGCGCAAGGTCCGCGAATCGGCGCTCGAGGTCCTGGACGAGATCCGCGTCGGCGGCGTGACGCTTCTGGTCGAGGACGTCGTGCCCGCGCCGGAGAAGCCGGCCGTGCCCGAGCCCGAGGCGGCCCCGCCGGGCGCGAGGATCACCCCGGGGCGCATGGTGGAGCATCTCGCCCGCATCAGCGAGTGGGTGCTCGGCGACGCCGAGAGCCGCACGACCTCCGAGGCCCTGGTCAGCGACGTGCTGGTCGATTTCGGCGGCGGTGTCCTTTTCCTCCTGCAAGGAGAAGTGGAGCGCGCCGGTCTCAAGCTGGTCGTGAGCAGCGATTCGGGCTGGCTCGCGAGCGGCGAAGGGCTGATGGATCAGCTCCTGACGCACCGCAACGCCGGCAACAGCCTCCAGCACGGCGGTTCCTTCCAGGGCGAGCTCGCCGGGATGCCCGCCTGGGTCTGCTACCACTCCTTCGTGGCGCTCGACCGCACCTACTCCCTGCTGGCGGCGTTCCCCAACTTCACGCAGGACGAGTGGTCGCCCGTGACTTCCTTCAGAACGCTGGGGCACCTGCTGGTGCTCGGGCTCGTGCATCACGTCGGATGGTACGAGCCGATCCTTCCAGGGCGGCCGGGCCAGCAGGACCTCACGCTCGATCCGGCGCTGGTGGTGGGGGAGTCGCAGGCCATGAAGCAGGTGATCGAGCAGCTCCGGGCGGCGGTCGATCCCGCGGTGCACGTTCTGCTGCTCGGCGAGCCGGGCGTGGGCAAGGAGCTGCTCGCGCGCTCGCTGCACCTTTCCGGACCCCGGCGCCACGGACCGTTCATCACGGCCTCGTGCAGCGGCGTGCGTCCACAGCAGATCGAGGCCGACCTGTTCGGCGCCGAGGTGCCGGGCAAGACCGGGCCGGTGAAGCGCGAGGGCAAGCTGCTCCTGGCCAACGGCGGCACGGTGTTCCTCGACGACGTGGAGCACCTCCCCATGGAAGTGCAGGGGCGGCTGGTCCGTTTCCTGCGCACCGGCCAGGTGGAGCCGTCGGGCAGCACCGAATCGCACCCGGTGGACGTGCGCGTGGTGGCCGGAAGCCGCGTGCCGCTGGAGTCGGTGGCGGCGCGCGACCTGTTCCGCGTGGACCTGGCCTACATGCTGTCGCAGTTCACGGTCGAGGTGCCGCCGCTGCGCGACCGGCGCGAGGACCTGCCGCTGCTGATCCAGTCGTACATCAACCGGTTCTGCCACGAGACGGGCAAGCGGATGCAGGGGATCACGGTCAAGGCCATGTCCGCGCTGCTGAACTACGACTATCCGGGAAACCTGGCGGAGCTGGAGAACATCGCGCGGCAGCTCGTCTACATGAGCCCCACAGGCAAGCCGGTGGACGTCAACCTCCTGCCGGACCGGGTGCGCAGCGGCACGATCACCACCGCCCGCGTGGACACCTCCTCGGATCTCGACCTGGAGCGCCTGGTGGGCGGCTGCGAGCAGTCGGCGATCCGCGAGGCCCTGCGCCGCACGCACGGCAACAAGTCCCAGGCCGCGCGCATGCTGGGGCTGTCGCGCAACGGGCTGGCGATCAAGATGGAGCGGTACGGGCTGAAGGGGTAGAGCTCTACATCCCCGGCCACCGCTCCATCGGGTCGGTCGAGCGCACCACGTTCATCCCCGCGCCGCCCCAGCGCGCCAATGCCTCTTCGGCCTGGGGGGTGAAGTCGAAGAGAAACGATCCGGGCCTCTCCGGATCGGGCACGGCCACCGAGGACATGCAGTCGCCGAGGATGTAGATCTTCCGCGCCAGCTCCTCCTCGCGGGTCAGGATGTCGCCGAGCAGGTCGTCGATGGAGCTCTTCACGCAATGGCTCGCGGCTTGGCCGGCGATGAGGACCGCGTCGGCCTTGAACAGAGTTTCGATGAAGCGGCGGTTGCGCTCCGCGAGCTGCCCGCCGTCGTGGAACCTCAGCACCTCCGGCGCGAGGATCGAGTAGTTCTCGGTGAGCGGGTTGTCCCCCTTGCTCTGAATCGCGCTCTGCGAGCCCCGCGCCCAGGCGTGGAACAGCCGGGCCTCGTGGATCACCCCGACGAGCGCGTGCCCGTCGCTGCCCAGCAGGCAGTGCGTGGGCCAGAGGTAGAGCTTGTACTTGCCCGCCCGCTCCAGCTCTTCGCAGTAGAACTCCACCTGCCGGCGCAGCCAGTCCACGTCGCCGTTCGAGATCCACCAGGCCACGTCCGGATTGGGCCGCACGCGGCCGGCACGGATCATCTCCGCGGTGATCTCCTGGTGCGGCGCCGGGGGCCGGCCGTCCTCGCCGAGCCAGAAGGAGGGGGAGAAGATCTGGAAGGGGTAGTGGGTGTCCAGCGTGCAGGTGGTGTCGGTGATCGCCTCCAGGTTGCGGTAGAGGAAACGGACAAGGCGGTCGCTGTCCTCCATGGCGCCGGTGCCGCTGCGGCCGCCCACGTAGAGGGTGCCCTGCGGAAAGCAGAAGTCCTTCTGCACGTCGATCAGAAGCAGATGGACACGCCTGCGGTCCGTGCCCGACGGCCGGATGCCGTGCTCGCGCCGCCAGGCGTTGGCCGCGGCGAAGAGCGCCTCCTGGTTCGGCGCGTAGGCCCATTCGCGAGCGTGCTCGGGGTCGTAGAAGGCAGGGACGGGGAGCTCCCTCATCTATCTTCCTCCAAACCGGCTTTCTCCAGTCCGCGCGCCTGCAGGATCAGGTGGGTCTTGAGGTCGAACAGCCCGCGCTCCAGGCCGACGGGATACCGGTGCGGGTTCGCGAAGCGCTTGACGCCGCCGTGGAACCCCGCGAGCTGGTCGGCCGTGCGCTGGCGCACCTCCCTGAGCGGCGGCGGTTCGTAGACCCGGCGGCCCTGGCGGAACACGGGCACGAGCAGGTCCGTGTGCTCCGTCGCCTCGGGGATCTCCTTGCGCCGGGTCAGGTCTCCGGGGTCCACGATCGTGGGCGCCGCGGGCGCGCCCAGCTCCTCGTCGAAGATCATGTCGGCCACGAACTCGCCTTGGGACGAGAAGCGCCGCACCTGCTGGATGCCGGGCGTCGTGATCTTGACCGCCTGCTCAGAGAGCTTCACCTTGTACTTCCAGGGCTCGCCCGGCTCGCGCACGGCGGTCAGCTTGTAGACGCCGCCGAGCGCCGGATCGTCTTTCGCCGTGACCAGATTGGTGCCGACGCCCCAGACCGCGATCTTCGCTCCCTGGATCTTCAGGCTCTCGACGAGGTGCTCGTCGAGCTCGCTGCTGGCGTAGACCTTGGCCTCGGGGAAGCCGCCCTCGTCCAGGATCCGGCGCGCCTCCTTGCTCAGATAGGCGAGGTCGCCCGAGTCCAGGCGGACGCCGAGCATCTCGCGGCCCTGCTCGCGCAGCCATTGCCCGACCTGCACCGCGTGGCGGACCCCCTCGACCGTGTCGTAGGTGTCCACCAGGAAGACGCAGTTGTTGGGCATGGCGCGGGCGTAGGCCTCGAACGACTCCAGCTCGCTGTCGAACGAGAGCACCCAGGAGTGGGCGTGGGTACCGCCCACCGGGATGCCGAACAGCTTGCCGGCGAGGACGTTGGACGTGCCGTGGCAGCCGCCGGCATAGGCGGCGCGGCTGGCCGAGAGACCGCCGTCGATCCCCTGGGCGCGCCGCAGGCCGAACTCCAGGACCGTGTCTCCCTGGGCCGCGAGGCAGACCCGCGCAGCCTTGGTGGCGATCAGGGTCTGGAAGTTGAGGATGGTGAGCAGCGGCGTCTCCAGGAGCTGGGCCTGGAGGATCGGCCCGCGCACCCGGATCAGCGGCTCGTGGGCGAAGACGACGGTGCCCTCGGGCACGGCGTCCACGTCGCACTCGAAGCGCAGGCCGCGCAGCATGTCCAGGAACTCGCCGTCGAAGAGCGGCTTGCCGTCGTTGCCCTGGAGCCCGGCCAGGTAGGAGAGGTCGTCGTCGTCGAAGTGGAAGTGCTCGATGAATTCGATCACCGGCGCGAGCCCGCAGGCCACGGTGAAGCCGCTGCCGAAGGGCGGCCTGCGGAAGTGGTGATGGAAGACGGCCTCCTTCGTGTGGGTCCCCGAGCGCCAGTAGCCATAGGCCATGGTCAGCTCGTACAGATCGGTGAGGAGCGCCAGCGACGGCCGGTAGAGCTGGGTCAGGACGGGCATGGCTAGTCTGTGACCGCCGCGGCGATGAGCTTGACGAGGGACTCGACATCCCGGAAGTCCGAGACCTCGACAGGGGAGTGTGAGTAACGGCCCGGCCAGGAGAAGGGGATCATCTCCGGTCCGTTCGCGGTAAAGGCCAGACCGTCCGAGGAGCCGCCGGTCATCCCATACTGGACGGGAATGCCATTGCGGCGGGCGAGGTCGAGGAAGCGGTCGATCAGCTCCCGGGGGGTCTGGTTGAGGTTGTCCATCGTCCGGAGCACCACGCCCTTGCCGAGTGGAGCGTAGCCGAGCCGTCCGGTCTCGATGGGCGAGTCTGACGAGACGAAGGTGTCCACCGGATGGACGCGGGTGAGATTGGGAAACCGTTCCGCCAGGTCCGCGGAGCCCACGAGCCCGACCTCTTCCTCGACCACCCAGGCGAAGGTGACCCGCCGGGTGAGCTTCGCGGGATCGATGCGGCGCAGGGCGAGGAGCAGGGCCGTGCAGCCGTTCCGGTCGTCGAAGCCGCGGGCGACGGCCCGGTGGCGTCCCATCCGGAACATCTTCTTGGGCATGGTCACGGTGGTATGCCCCGCCCGGATGCCCAGGGCCTCGGCCTCCTTGGAGGAGGAGGCTCCGACATGGACCGTCAAGGGGCCGTCCCCGCCGTACTTGTCTGCCTTGGCCCAACCTTCCCGCGGCTCGAACACCCCGGGAACGGGTCCTTTCTCGCTGTGGACGAGCGCCGCATGGGCTTCCCAGGCCGGGACCAGGAGCCCGCCGCGGGTCTCCAGGCTCAGCCGGCCGTCGGGCAGGATGTCCTTCACCCGGAAGCCGACCTCGTCCATGTGGGCGACCAGGAGGACGTGCTCGTCCCCCTGGCCCACGGTCACGACGAGGTTGCCCTTGGCGTCGGTCTCCGGGGTTGCCCAGGCCGGAAGGTGCTTGACGATCTCCTCCCGCACCGGGCCTTCGGCGCCGCTCACGCCGTAGCGGGCGATCAGGGCCCTGAGCAGCCCGGCCTCTTCCTCGTGGCCCGTCATCTCCACGAACGGCGACGGGGAAGCCAGGGGAGGAGCGGTGCTCACGGCAGCTCCGCCGCTCAGGGCATCGGCCAGCACTTTGATCTCGGCCAGGGAGACCGCTTCCACCGGCGTGTGCGGGTAGAGAGCGGAAACCCCCAGGAAGCCGACCCGGGCCTTGCCCCAGTCGGGCGGTCCGACGGGGCCGTCGGACAAGTCGAGATGGGGGGCGGTCTGGGTCCGGATGCCTTTCGGCAGGGCTCCGGCGCCGAGCAAGCCGCTGCCGGGGCGGGGGAGAAGCTCGAAGGAGAGCTGGTCTTCGTCCAGCTTCCAGCCGAACCCGGGGCTGATGAGGATCGCTTCGTCGAAGGGGCCCGTCCGCCGGACGAAGTGCTTGAGCCCCTTGCGGTTGAGCAGGTCGAGGGTGGTCCACGCGAAGACGGTGGTTCCGATCTCCGGAGAGGCGTGGAGGCGCCGGGCGGCCTCGGCCACCGCCATGCAGGCGCCCTTCAATCGGGCGGAGGGCGCAGCGATGAGCCCGTTCCCCAGGCGGGCTGGACGTTTGAGAAGGGCGACGGCATCCAGCAGGCGGATGCCCATCTCCTGGACCTCTTCCGCGCTTTCCGCGCCCACGTCCACCCAGAAGTCGTCGGCCGCGACCGGCTTCTCCGGCGGACCGGACCTCCCCTGCATAAGGTGGACGGAGGGGAGGACCACCGCACCGACGACCCACCCCCGGGCTCCACCGATCACGACCGTCTGTCCCTGGTGGCTCTGATCCCAGAGCGCGCCCGCGGGGGCGCCGCTGGCAGGCATCAGCCGGAGGTAGCCGTCGTCATGGATACGGCTTACCACGAAACCCGGCTCGCCCATCGGGCAGGCGACCAGCCTGCGGGGAGAGCCTGAGCCGACCGTAACCGCGAGATTGCCCAGGGCGTCGCTCGTGACCGGAAGCCCTGCCAGCCGCCCTCGGAGGAACTCGGCCGCAGGCTCTTCGCGTCCCACCACGGAGGGAACTTGCAGAAAGGCTTCGACTTCGTCCTCGAGGGTGACGGCGTCGGCGGGAAGCGAGAAAAGGAGAAGGGCAAAGAGCAGCGCGAGCTGTCTTGGGATCATGCCCGGGGACTCTAGCATTCCCGGAAAGGACCCAAAGGACGTAAAGGACTTAAAGGACAACAATGAACCTCTTCCGTCCCTTTGGTCCTTTTGGGCCTTTACGTCCTTTGGGTCCTTGAGTGCCGGAGTAGAATACCGGCATGACCACCGCCACCCCGCCCTCCGTCTCCGCCGGGCCTGCCGGCCCCCGCACGGTCCGCGCTCCTCGCGGGACGCAGCTTTCCTGCCGCGGATGGCAGCAGGAGGCCGCGCTGCGGATGCTCATGAACAACCTCGACCCCGAGGTCGCCGAGCGGCCCGACGAGTTGGTGGTCTATGGCGGATCGGGCAAGGCGGCCCGCAACTGGGAGTGCTTCGACGCGATCGTCGCCACCCTGAAGCGCCTGGCCGACGACGAGACGCTGCTCGTGCAGTCGGGCAAGCCGGTGGCGGTCTTCAAATCGCATCTCGAAGCTCCCCGTGTCCTGATCGCCAATTCGATGCTCGTGCCCCACTGGGCGACCGCGGACGAGTTCCGGCGGCTCGAAGGGCTCGGCCTCACCATGTACGGGCAGATGACCGCGGGGTCGTGGATCTACATCGGCACCCAGGGCATCCTCCAGGGGACCTACGAGACTTTGGCGGAATGCGCCCGCCAGCACTTCGGCGGCTCGCTCGCGGGACGCCTGACCGTCACCGCCGGCCTGGGGGGCATGGGCGGCGCCCAGCCTCTCGCCGTCACCATGAACGAAGGGGTCTGCCTGGTGGCCGAGGTGGACCGCACCCGCATCGAGCGCCGGCTCCAGACGCGCTACCTGGACACCGTGGCCGCGAGCATCCCCGAGGGGATCGAGCGGGCGCTCGCCGCCCGCGACCGGCGCGAGGCCATCTCCATCGCGGTCGAGGCCAACGCCGTGGATCTTCTGGAGCAGCTCGCGGCGGCCGGCATCGTCCCGGACGCTCTGACCGACCAGACGTCGGCGCACGACGCTCTCCAGGGGTACGTGCCGCACGGCATTTCCTATGAGGAGGCGATGCGCCTGCGCCGGGACGATGTGCCGGCGTATATCGAGCGCTCCATGGCCTCCATGGCCGCGCACATCCGCGCCATGCTCGTGCTCCAGGAGCGCGGCGCGGTCACCTTCGACTATGGCAACAACCTGCGCGGCCAAGCCCTGGCGGCCGGGGTCGAGCGCGCCTTCGAGATCGGCGGGTTCGTGCCGATGTTCATCCGCCCGCTGTTCTGCGAGGGCAAAGGCCCCTTCCGCTGGGCCGTGCTCTCCGGCGATCCGGAGGACCTCGCGGTCACGGACCAGACCATTCTGGAGACCTTCCCCGAGGACAAGGCGCTGGCGCGCTGGATCCGCTTGGCGCGCGAGCGCGTCGCCTTCCAGGGGTTGCCCGCCCGCATCTGCTGGCTCGGCTATGGCGAGCGGGCGCGGGCCGGGAAGGTGTTCAACGACCTCGTGGCCTCGGGCCGCGTCAAGGCTCCCATCGTCATCGGCCGCGATCACCTGGATTGCGGCTCCGTGGCGTCTCCCAACCGCGAGACCGAGGCGATGCGCGACGGCTCCGACGCCATCGGCGACTGGCCGATCCTCAACGCCATGATCAACGCGGTCAACGGCGCCACCTGGGTTTCGGTCCACCACGGCGGCGGCGTGGGCATCGGTTACTCGCTCCATGCTGGCATGGTCATCGTGGCCGACGGCAGCGAGGCCGCGGCGCGCCGTCTGGAGCGGGTTCTCACCAGCGATCCGGGAATGGGCATCGCCCGGCACGCCGACGCCGGTTATCCCGAGGCCGTGGAGTTCGGCCGCCGGCACGGCGTGGACCTGCCCATGGGATGAAGCCCTGACCTCCAAATACGTGCGGCTCTTGCTGCTGGCCCTCACCCTGGGGGCGCTCTTCCTGCCGCCGCTCTGGGCCGCCCTCATCCTCGGAGCGGCGTTCCTCGCCGGGATGGCGATGGGGCCGCCGCGCCGCGAGAAGGTGGTGGGCGGGATCGCCTTCGCTGTCATGCTCGGAGCGCTGGCCCTGGAGTGGAGCGGCGAGCGCATGGCGCGGATGCCGCCCCGGGAATGGGCGGCAGGCGCGGCGGATGAGTACGCCGAGCTCTGGGACGGCCTGCGCGGCGAGGCGCGGGAGGCGGCCGAGGCCCTGGCAAGCGCGCCCGAAGGTCAGGGCGCCAAAATGCGCGCGTTCCGCCGCCTGGCCGAGCTGGTTCCGGGTGGAGCCGACCAGGGACGGGGCCGGCGGGCGCTGCTGCTCCTCGATCCGGACGGCGTGGCGATCGCCTGGTCGGGAGAGGGTCTCCTCCACGAGCCGTCGCCGGACCAGGTGCCCCGCGCCGGACGCGCCTTCCAGGCCAGCTTCACGGCCGTCACCCTGCTCGCGGTGGAGCCGCTGCCTTCGGACCGCCAGGCCCGGCGGCCATGGCGGGTGGTGGCGGGCGCCAGCTTCCCCTCCGACCGGCTGCCCTTCCCGAGCGGGCGGTCGCTCCGCTGGTCCATGGTGCAGAGCCCGCAGCAGGCGCTCGCCGGCATGCTGCTCGTGCCCTCCAAGTCGCCGCCGTACCTGGTCGTGGAGCCGGCGTTCGAGAGGATGCCGCCGGCCTGGCCCTGGGCGCGGCAGGTGGTCTGGGGCGCGCTCGCGTTCGCGCTCCTCGCCTTGGCCGTGATGCGGAGCCCGGTCCTATCCCTGCCAGGGGAGCCGGTGCCTCCGACACTGCCGGCCCGCCACGAGAGCCCCGTCCGCCTTTCCATCCTGACCTTCACGGGCGTGGTTGCCGCCGGCATGGCGGCCGGGCTGTCCTGGACCTCCCTGGCCGTGCTCGTCACCGGTCTGGCGCTCGCCGGTTGGGGGGCGTCCCACTGGGCACCCGCGTCCTGGTGGAAGTCGCGCTTGGTGGACATCGCGCTCCGCGGCGCCGCCGCCGCGCTCCTGCTCTTCCTCGCCGCGTGGCTGCTGCAGTTGCGGGAGCCGATCGACCTCGGCTCGGCCATCCTGGCGGAACCCGAGGCCTTCGGCCTGCGCTTGGCGTTCGCCGCCGCGGCCTTCGGCCTCCTCTACGCGGCAGGCCGCAGGCGCGAGGACGCTCCGCCCCCGCGCGAGCGCTGGGCCTGGGCCGCCGCCGGCCTGCTGCTCCTGGGCGCGATCGTTTGCGACTTCCCGCTCCTGGCCTTGCCGCTCCTGGCCGCGGGCGTCGGCGCCGCCTCCGTCTACGCGGACGTCCGGCGGATGGGGGTGGGGCTCGCGGTGGTGGCCGTGGCGCTGATGGCGATCCTGGCTGCCGCGGCCATCTGGGAGACGGCGTACCGACTCTCCCTGCGGCGCTGGGCCGAGACCGAGCTGCTCCACAAGGTCACGCCGCCGACCCGGGAGGAGCTGGACGCCCTCGGCGAGGAGGCCAACGCCCACTTCTCCGGCCGCGATCTGGCGAGCCTCGTGCCCCGGACGCCGGCCGGACTGGAGCGCCAGGACCTCGCCTACGCGCTCTGGCGCCAATCGCCGCTCGCCCGTCCCTACTCGCTGTCGGCGCTGGTGGTGAGGCCGCGGGAAGGGCCGACGTCGTCCTTCGCCTTCGGCATGCCGCTCACCCAGGGGAACCAGGAGGTGGACTGGAGCCCGGAGCGCTGGCGCGAGCTGGGCCTGCCGCTGTGGGAAGAGAGCCCGGTCTACGGCGAGGCGCCGCTCAGGCTGGCGGGCCGGCCCTGGGGCGTGGTGCGCTTCTGGCTGATGCCCCGGCCGGGGTTCGAGCTGCGCGACCGCCGCCGGCTGGGCGAGGTCGAGGCCGGCCTGTTGAAGGGCGGCCCCGCCGCGGACCCGGTCCAGGAGCTGCTCGAGCCCGCGGTCTATGCCCTCTACAACGAGAACGGTACGCCGTCGCTCTCGCCCTGGGACGAGACGCCGCGCCTCTCCGATCGCCTGCGCCCGGCCACCGGCGAGGGCTCGGCGATCGTGGACACCCCGGTCGGCCGGGCGCGGGCCTACAGCCACATGACCCTGGGCGTCTGGGAGGTGATCTACCTGCCGTTCCTGCAGCCGCTCCAGGCGCTGGAGCGGACCGCCAACGCCGGCGTGAGCCTTCTGATGCTGCTGGCGCTGGCCGCGCCGCCGATGCTCCTCCTGTCGCTCCCCCGCGCCTCGTTCCGCGCCTTGCTGGGCCGGATCGTGCGCTCCTACTCGAAGCGGCTGATCATCGTGTACACCGTGCTCCTCCTGGTGCCGCTGCTGCTCTTGAACGTCGTCCTGGTGGGCGCCATGGAGGACCGGCTGGAGCACCAGCAGCGGGCGGCGGGCGAGGCGGCCCTCGCGTCGGCGCAGCAGGTCCTGGGCGAGAGGCTGCTGCGCCTGGAGCCCGGCTTCGGGGTCGACACGGCCCTGGGCGACCGGCTCCTGATCGAGCTCTCCGAGATCGTCCATCACGAGGTGAACCTCTACTGGGGGAGCAGCATCTACGCTTCCAGCCGGCACGAGCTGTTCACGGCCGGCCTGCTGCCGAACCGCATCCCCGGCGAGATCTACTCCCGCCTGGCCCTGCTCGGTTTTGCTCTATCGGCGCGCACGAACCGCGTGGGGGATACGGACTACCTGGAAGTCTACGCGCCGCTCCGGCTGCCCGGTATGCCGATCGAGGAGGAGCGCCTGTTCCTCTCCATGCCGCTTCTGGCGCAGCAGGAGGAGGCGGCCGAAGAGCTCGCGCACCTGCGGCGGCAGGGCATCCTGGTCACGGTGGGTCTTTTCCTGCTGCTGGTCGCGGTGGGCACCCGACTGGCGCGCAACTTCACCCGTCCTCTCATGGAGCTGATCGAGGGCACCCGCCGCATCGCCGCGGGCGCGACGTCCCTCAACCTCGCTCCGACCGAGTTGGAGCTGGCGGCGCTGGTGCAAGCGGTCGACGACATGGCGCTGCGCATCGCCGAGGCGCGGGAGCGGCTCGTGCGCGAGAAGCAGGTGGTGGAGCGGATGGTGGAGAACATCACCTCGGGCGTGGTGTCGCTGGACCGCGAGCGCCGGGTGCTGATGCACAACCGCGTGGCAGCCGAGCTGTTGGGCGTTTCAGTAGGTCAGAGCCTCGAACGCGGCGTCGAGGAAGAGACGCGTCTGGCGCCTGTGGCCGGCTTCCTGAGGGAGGCCGTGCAGCGCCCTGGCGAGATGCATCGCGAGACCCTGCGGCTCTCCGAGCCGGGCGGAGGAGGGGAGCGCGAGTGGTCGCTCGTCTGGGTGCCGGTGCCGGGCACGGGCGAGCCGTCGGCCCTGCTGGTCGTGGAGGACGCCACCGAGGTCTTGCGCGGCCAGCGGCTCCTGGCCTGGGCGGAGATGGCCCGCATCATCGCCCATGAGATCAAGAACCCGCTGACGCCGATCCGCCTCTCGACCGAGCACCTGCGGGAGGTCTACCAGCGCGCGCCCGAGCAGCTCGACCGGGTGTTTGAGCGCTGCACGGTCAACATCCTGACCCAGGTGGAGGAGCTGCGCTCGATCGCATCCGAGTTCTCCACCTACAGCACCATCCTGAACATCGATCCCAAGCCGGGAGACCTGACCTCGGCGATCGCCGAGCTGGTGGAGGGCTACCTGGCGGCGCCGCCCGAAGGGGTGAGCGTGGAGCTGGAGACGAACGGCCCGATCCCTGCCCGCTTCGACGCCAAGCTCCTGGGCCGGGCGGTGAGGAACCTGCTGGAGAACGCGATGAGGGCCAGCGCCGGCGGCGGCCGGGTCACGATCAAGGTGGAGCGCGATGATGGCCTCGCCCGCATCTCCGTGCTGGACGAGGGGCCGGGAGTCCGGCCCGAGAACCTGCCGCGGATCTTCGATCCCTACTTCTCGACCCACGACACGGGCACCGGCCTGGGCCTGCCCATCGCCCGCCGCGTGGCCGAGGAGCACGGCGGAAGCATCACGGCGCGGAACCGGGTGGAGGGGGGGCTGGAGGTGGTGATCACCCTCCCCGTAAGCCCCTCTACCGACGCTTGACCTTCAGCGTCCGCCGCCCCTTGCTCATCGACGTCCGCGGCTTGATCTCCACGTAGGGCTCGACGCCGGGGACGGTGCAGCGGGCGATCTCCTCGCCCAGGGCGTCCTCGATCTCCTTGATCGTCGGCTTGTTCATCCAGCTCGCGATCGTGGAGACGATTCCCCGGGCGGTGCCGCGGGCGGTGCGGCCGGCGCGGTGGATGTAGTCCTCTACCGTGTCGGGCATGTCGAAGTTGACGATGTGCTGGATGCCCGGCACGTCGATCCCCCGGGCCGCGATGTCGGTGGCGACCAGGATGCGGTGGGCGCCTTCGCGGAAGCCCCGCAGCGCCTCCACCCTCTGACCCTGGGAGAGGTCGGAGTGGATGCGCTCGACCGGATGCCCCTCGCGCACCAGCACCCGTGTCAGCCACTCGGCGTCCACCTTCCTGCGGATGAAGACCAGCGTGCTCCCCAGCTCTTTGTTGAGGAGGGCCAGCAGGCAGGCCTTCTTGTCGTCCGGCTCCACCAGGTAGAGCCGGTGATCGATTCCCTCGGCCGCGCCGCCTTCGGGCAGGATGTCGATCCGCACCGGATCGGTCAGGATGCGCTCGGCCAGCCGCTGGATAGGCGGCGGCATGGTGGCCGAGAACATCATGGTCTGGCGTTCGCGGGGGAGCTCGTCGAGGATGCGCTGGACCTGCGGCATGAAGCCCATGTCGAGCATGTGGTCGGCCTCGTCGATGACCAGCTCTACGACCTTGTCGAGGCGCAGCAGGCCGCGCTCCACGTGGTCGAGGAGCCGGCCCGGCGTGGCGACGACGACGTCGGGCTTCTTGCCCAGCTTGCGGATCTGCGGCCCCATCTTGACGCCGCCGATCAGGCAGACGGTCTCGAGGTCCTCCCCGAACAGGTTCAGGAAGGCCTCGGTCTGCAGGGCGATCTCTCGGGTGGGGGAGATGATCAGGCCGCGCACGCCGTCGCCATGGGTGAGCCGCTCGGCGAGCGGCAGGCAGAAGGCCGCGGTTTTGCCGGAGCCGGTCTGGGCGAGGCCGATCACGTCACGCCCGGAGAGCGCCACGGGGATGACCTCGGCCTGGATCGGCGTCGGGTGCTCGAAGCCGATGCGCTTGACGATACGCAGGATCGACGCGCTCAGGCCCAGGGACTCGAAGGGCTTGTCGATGGTCTGGACCGGGTGCTGCGGGATGGCATAGGGCTGCTGGGAGTCGCGGAGGCGGAGGCTCTCTTCTTCTTCCTCGTCCTCTGTCCGCTCTTTCCTGGCCGCGGGCTTGGGCTCGGGTTTGGGTTCGGGCTCGAGCTTGGGCTCCGGCCTCGGCTCTGCCTTCGCTTTGGGAGGCTCCGGCTTCAGCTCGGCCTTGGGCTTTTCGGGCTGGGGAGCGGGCAGGTTTTCGAGGCCGCGGCGGAGCAGCTCCAGGATGAGCTCGTTGAGCGGACGTCCGGAGCGGGTCTGCTCCTTTTGCAGCGCGTTGGC
>DASUNJ010000132.1:0-9515 GCA_036277235.1 Thermoanaerobaculia bacterium
GCAGGTAGCTCACGTCCTCTGGCGCGACGAGCAGGCGGGCATCCAGGGCCAGGTCGAAAGAGGCAGCCACGAAGCGCTGGACCTCGCGGCGGTCGAGCGAGCCGAGGCGGTCCCGCGGCACGGCCACCCCGGCCAGGAGAGCGAGGTGCTCGAGCCGCGCCTGCAGGACCTCGTGCCCGGGCCGTTCGGCCGCGGGGGGGAGCAACTGCTCGGTGAGCCCCTGGGGGAACGGCAGGCCGGCCGGCAGACTGCCGGCGAGGCGCATGACGCCTTCTTCCATGCAGGGGACGCCTTCGAGATAGGGCTCCTGCTTGAGGGGGAAGACGACCTGCACGTCCTCGGTGTGGCCGCCGCAGGTGGAGCTGTAGAGCGTGTCCGCGAGGCGGCCCTGGTAGAGCACCACCTGGCCTGCCGTCTCGGAGATGGCGCGGTCCGAGAGCGGGTGCTCGACGCCCATGCCGTTGTAGACCTGGCAACGCGGCGTGGCGCAGATGTCGTAGCCCTCGCGGGCGAACTCGCCCAGGTTGCGCAGGGTGTAGGTGCGGGCGGCCACGGCCTGGGCCTTGAGGGCTTCGACCTGGTTGTACTGCTCGGGCCCCATCTCGCTCGGCACCACGCCGCGCAGGTACTGCTCGACCGGCACCTCGTTGATCAGGTTGAGCAGGCCGCGGTCGTTGAGATAGATCAGGATCCGGCCGCGGTAGCGCTTGCCGCTGACCCGGATGCCGTCCCCTTCCGTGCGGGAAACCGAAAGCCAGCGCCCTGGATAGGTGGACGAGCTTCCGCCCTGGATGAGACGGATCGCGGGCTCGGAGACGCCGCCGCCGTCGTTGACCACGAAGCCGCCGATGACCCCGATGCTGCCGAGGCGGCGCAGGTCGCGCTCGGCTTCCTCGCGGGTGGCATAGTGCCCGACGCGGACGCGGTAGAGGTCGATGCCCGCGTCGAAGGTGGATTCGGCGGGCTGGCCGGTCTCCTGGGCGAGGCGGCGGGCGAGGTCCTGGGACTGGCGCTCGTCGCGGAGCGCGGCGACCTGCAGGCGGAAGAAGCCCTTGCGCGCTCCCGCCGGGGCCGGCTCGACGCGCAGCGTGGACGCGACCGGCACGGCCTGGCTCTCGACCGCGGCGGCCAGCCCGTCCTCGCAGCAGGGAAACGTCACGGTCTCCAGATCGCTCGCCAGCCCGACGCGGATGGCCAGGGGAGCTTCCGGGCCGGGCCGGGGCTCGAGCGGTATCTCGGGCTCGGAGGGCACCGGAGGCGCAGGCGCAGGCGCGGGCGTGGGCTCGACCGGAGCCGGAGCGGGCGTCTCGGCAACGGGGGGAGCGGGCGTTCTTTCGACGGGAGGGGACGTGGTCCTGCAGGCGGCAAGAGCGAGCAGGACGATCGGCAACAGCTTCTTCATCGTTGATAGGCCCCGTGGACCTTGTGCTCCCTCCGGAAGTCTTCCGCCGCGGAGAGCGGCACCGGCTGGGCCATTTCATAGAGTCGGCTGACGAGCATGGCGGGCAGGCGCGAAGCGAGGAGCTTCTCCTCCGCCGGAACCGGCAGGATTTCGGCGTCGCGTCCGCGATCCAGACTGCGGGGGCTCGCCGGCTTCGGCTTCAGGGAGCGGCCCGGGCTGGCGTCCAGCAGGTAGTTGGTCGTGAACAGGGTCGGCAGCCGGTGCGTGTACCGGTGGTTGATGATCAGGTAGAGGACGTCGCGCACCCAGGGGGTGGGCTGCTGCGATCCGAGCTCGTCGAGGACGAGCAGCTCCGCGCCGACCAGGGGATCGAGGATCTCGCGCTTCGACTCGGGCGAGCCGGGATCGAAGGTGGCCTGGATCTGGTGGATCAGCGAGGTGAACTCGGCGAAGCGGGCGTGGACCCGGTAGCGCTCGACCACGTCCACGAGGACGCCGACCGCGAGATGGGTCTTGCCCGCACCGGGCGGGCCGAAGAGGAGCAGGCCCGATTCGCGGAACTTCCCGCCTTCGAGGAGGAACCCTTCCGCGTACTGCTGGGCGATCGTGCGCGCCTGCATGAGCTGGTCGCGCATGGACGCGGAGTCGCTGGAGACCTGGAAGTTGGACAGCCGGCAGTGGCGGTAGCGAGGGGGGATGCCCGCGGCTTCGAGCAGCCGGGCGACGGCGTCGCGGTCCCGGCACGAGCAGGCGCGCGCGCGCCCCGCTCCGCCGTCGAGCGACACGACCCAACCCCTGCCGCCGCAGATCGGGCAGGGGGATGGGGATGGGCTCGGCTGCATGAATGAATGTTAGCACGTGCCCCTCACCCCCTGGCCCCCTCTCCCATCGCACACCCTTCCCCCGGGAGAGGGGGAACGCATGCAAATCATAGAGGCTGATCGGAGCTGAAGAGACGGAGCAAGGTCCCCCCTCTCCCGGTCGGGTGGGAGTGCGATGGGAGAGGGGGTAGGGGGTGAGGGGTCTTAACGCCGGCGTATCAACGGCCCGCCGTCGAGCTTGATGAGGGCGTGCTGCTGGCCCTCCTCGCGGCGTTCCTGGGCGATCTCGCGGACATAGGTGAGGAGGCGGTCCACCTCGCCCTGCATGTGGTCCATCCGCTCCTTCATGTTCAGGATCACCTCGACGCCTGCCAGGTTGACTCCCAGCTCGCGCGTCAGGGTGAGGATGATTTCCAGGCGGCGGAGCGCCTCCTCGTCGTAGAGACGGGTGTTGCCGGCACTCCGGGCTGGCTTGATGAGGCCTTCGCGCTCGTAGAGGCGGAGGGTCTGAGGGTGGATGGCGTAGCGCTCGGAGACCACGCTGATCATCACGTACTTCTGCTCGGGCTTGCGTCGCTGGCTCGCCATACGGCTACTCCTGTTTCACCGGCACCGTGGTGATCCCCGTCCCCACTTCCCGCTTCGGGACGTGGATCCGCAGGATGCCCGCCTCGAAATCGGCGGCGATGGTCTCGGTGTCCACCGGCGCCCCCAGGTCGAAGGCGCGGCGGAACGGTCCGTAGCTCCTCTCCATGCGGAGGAAGTTGCGGTTCTCGCCGAGGGGCTGGCGGCGGCCGGTGAGCTCCAGCCGCCGGTCCCGGACGTTGAGCTGGATGTCCTCCTTGCGCACGCCCGGCAGCTCGACGAAGAGAAGGTACGAGTCCTCGGTCTCGATGACGTCGACCGAGGGGGCCCAGGTGCCGGGCAGGCCCCCTTCGCGGTCTTCGTACTCCGAGGGCAGAAGCGCTTGCTCGAAGAGGCTGTTGATCCGGTCCTGGATGCGAGCCAGCTCGTCAAGGTAGATCTTCTTGAGCGGCGCCATGATCTACCCTTTTCAGCGCTTCTCGTCGACGTCCACGTACTCGGCGTCGATCACCTCGTCCGAGGTGCCCGCTCCCCCCGCTCCAGTACCACCCGCTCCGGCACCGGGACCCGCCTCCGCCCCCGGTTGAGCACCGCCCTGGCCGCGGTACATGACCTCGGCCAGCTTGTGCGAGGCCTTGGTGAGCTTCTCGGTCGCCTGCTCCATGGCCGCGGCCTCGCCGCCCTCCAGCGCCTGCCTGGCTTCGGCGATCGCGCGCTCGAGCTCGCCCTTCTCGTCCGGCCCGAGCTTCTCCTTGTGCTCCTCGTAGGTCTTCTCCGTGCTGTAGATCAGACCGTCGAGCTGGTTGCGCGCCTCGACCTGACGGCGGCGTTCCTGGTCCTCGCTCCGGTGCGACTCCGCCTCCTGCACCATGCGGTCGATCTCCGAGTCGTTCAAACCGCTCGACGCCGAGATCGTGATCCGCTGCTCCTTGCCCGTGCCCAGGTCCTTGGCGGACACGTGTACGATGCCGTTGGCGTCGATGTCGAACGCCACCTCGATCTGCGGCATGCCGCGCGGCGCCGACGGGATGCCCACGAGGTGGAACTTGCCGAGCGTGCGGTTGTCCCGCGCCATCTCGCGCTCGCCCTGGAGGACGTGGACCTCCACCGAGGTCTGGTTGTCGGCCGCGGTCGAGAAGGTCTCGGCCTTGCGCGTCGGAATGGTGGTGTTGCGCTCGATCAGCTTGGTGAACACGCCGCCCAGGGTCTCGATGCCCAGCGACAGCGGGGTCACGTCGAGCAGCAGCACGTCCTTGACCTCGCCACCCAGCACGCCGCCCTGGATTGCCGCGCCGATGGCCACGACCTCGTCCGGGTTGACGCCCTTGTGGGGCTCCTTGCCGAAGAAGTCCTTGACCACCTTCTGGATCGCCGGCATGCGGGTCTGGCCGCCTACCAGCACGACCTCGTCGATGTCCTCGGGCTTGACGCCGGAGTCCTTGAGCGCGCGCCGGCAGGGCTCGATGGAGCGCTGGATGAGCTCGTCCACGAGCTGCTCCAGCTTCGGCCGGCTGAGCCGGATGTTCAGGTGCTTCGGGCCCGAGGCGTCGGCCGTGATGAACGGCAGGTTGATCTCGGTCTCCTGCGCGCTCGACAGCTCGATCTTCGCCTTCTCGGCGGCTTCCTTCAGGCGCTGCATGGCCATCGGGTCGTTGCCGAGGTTGATGCCCTGGTCCTTCTTGAACTCCTCCAGCAGCCAGTCGATGATCCGCTGGTCGATGTTGTCGCCGCCCAGGTGGGTGTCGCCGTTGGTCGCCTTCACCTCGACGATGCCCTCGCCCACCTCCAGGATGGAGATGTCGAAGGTGCCGCCGCCGAAGTCGTACACGGCGATGGTCTGGTCCTTCTTCTTGTCCAGGCCGTAGGCGAGCGCCGCGGCCGTGGGCTCGTTGACGAGCCGGTCGACCGTCAGGCCGGCGATGCGGCCGGCGTCCTTGGTGGCCTGGCGCTGGGCGTCGTTGAAGTAGGCCGGCACGGTGATGACCGCGCGCTCCACCTTCTCGCCCAGGTAGTCCTCGGCGGCCTGCTTGAGCTTGCCGAGGATCATGGCCGAGATCTCGGGCGGCGAGAACTTCTTGCCCTCGACGTTGATGCGGACGTCGCCGTTCTCGGCGCGCTCCACGATGTAAGGCACCATCTTCATCTCTTCGTTGACTTCGTCGTGCTTGCGCCCCATGAAGCGCTTGATCGAGAAGACGGTGTTCTGGGGATTGGTGACGGACTGGCGCTTGGCGACCTGCCCGACGAGGCGCTCACCGCTCTTGGTGAAAGCGACCACCGACGGCGTCGTGCGGTTTCCCTCGGCGTTGGGGATGACCTTCGCCTCGCCCCCCTCCATTACGGCTACCACGCTGTTGGTGGTGCCAAGGTCGATTCCGATGATCTTGCTCACGAGTCTTCCTCCTTGGGTCCTGTCTCTCGTCAGGCCAACGCCTGGCGTATGTCTCCGATAGTGTAAATTCTTAGTCGTAGTCAGTCAACCTTGATCGACACTCTATCTGACAAGATTCGACGCAGATTTATTCCGGGTAGTTGATCCCATCCCCCCTCTCCCCAGCCCTCTCCCCCGTGCCGGGGGAGAGGGAGCCCCTGACCGGGGGTTCAATCTAAAAGGACAAGGGGCTGGGCAGACGACTGGGCCGGGAGGGACAGGAATCCGGGATCGAGGAGGAAGTTGCCCGTGATGGCCTCGGTCGTCCCCTCTCCCGGCACCGGCTTGCCGTTCACCAGGGGCTGCAGGGTGTAGCTCTCCTCGGTGACGGAGTACTGGAACGGGCGGCCCTGCGGGTCTGCCAGGTCCCTGGGAGAAAGGAACCCGGCCTCCACGAGCTGGGCCAAGCGCTCGGGGAAGCGCCCTTCCAGGAGGAACCAGGTCTTGGCCGCGCGGTCGATCTTCTGATAGAGCGACGCCTGCTGCTGGCCGGCGAGCGCGAGCCGCTCTGCGTCCTGCCAGGGGAAAGGGATGACCACGGCCGCGGGCGCGAGGATCAGGAGGAGCAGGGCCAGGGTGGCGAGGACCGCCGCCAGTGCTTTCATGAGCACCGGCCGGCGCGCCTCCGCCTCCTCGACCTTCATCTTGCGGAACTGGCCGGTCGCTTCGGGCTCGTCCGCTCCTGCCGGGACCGAGGTGACGGAGTGCCGGTCTGCGGGCATCGTGCCCTCGCGACGGACGACCCTGAGTCCCGGGCGCGCAGCCCCCTCTTTTGAGACACCGGCTGTGGCCGCGGGCATTGACGCCGGGGTCTCAAGGGACGGAACCGACAGGATCGGCGCCGGCCCGGCGGGGACCGGCCGCGGTCCGAGCACCGGACCGGCCGCGCGCCGCGGCGCTCCTGCCGCGAGGACCTCCTCCACGGTGATCGGCACGAAGCCCTCCTCGTAGGGGACCTCGTCGCCGCCGTAGAACTTGAACTCCCCCTTGTCCCAGCGCAGGAGCTCGCCGAGCAGCCGCGTGGCGTGGAGCCGCAGGGAGCGGAGCAGGACGTCGCGCTGCACGTAGTTGCGCTCCACCAGGAAGTCGAGCAGGCGCATGCCGGCGCTCTGGTGCTCGGAAGAAGCGCGCGCGAACTGGGCGCCGGTGAGCAGCCCCTCCTTGATCAGGATCTGGGACAGCCCCTCTTCCTGGGTCTGGTTGAGGGAATCGACCGTGACGACCTTCCCCTTCAGGAAGGACACGGCGATGATGTCCTGCTGGCCCTGGACCGTCAGGATGCCGGTCTTCTGCTGCTGGGAGATCATCTGCAGGATCTCCGGGAGCTTGAAGACTTCCAGGGTACCTTCGACCGCCATATCAGACCTCGTTCTGCCGCTCCAGGCGGAGCCGTGCCCCGAACCAGAGCACCAGCCCTGCGATCGCCACGATCCACGAAGTGACGTTGCCTGGATCATACCCCCAGGGGATGCGATATCCGACCCCCTGGAAGAACGGAAGCATCAGGAGACCGAGCGGGAGGAGGAGAGCGCCATAGGACTTCGCTCCCTCGCCCTGCTCCGCGGAGCGGAACCCCGGCAGCAGGGCGCGGCCCCAGCGGCCCAGGGTGCGGCGCTCGCGCACCGGCTCCGGCCGCTCCGTTCGCCGGGCGAAGTGGAGGGCCACTGCCACCAGGATGAGCAGCGCGGAGACCAGCAGCGGCAGACCGCGCCGGAAGAGCGCCAGGCGCTCGTCCTTGCCCTCCTGGCTGCGCCAGGTGTCCAACAACTCCCGGCGGATCTCGGGGATGCGCGCCATGCCGCCGTTGAGGGTCACGACCCGCTGCTGGCTCAGGTTGCGCATCCAGACGTCGACGCGGTCGACGTCGAGCTCGCGCGCCTGGGCCAGGGCCCTGTTCCTCTCGTCGAACAGGTACGACTCGGAGTACGCCTGGCTCAGGTTGAACTGCGCCGCGGCGTTCGTGGGGTCCACGGTCGCCACCTTCTGGAAGTGCTGGATCGCGCTGGCGAAGTCCCCCTTGAGGAAGAAATACGCGCCCAGGTTCATCAGCGCGGAAGTGTTCTCGGGCTCCTTCTCCAGGACCTGGCGGTAGAGCGACCGCGCCACCTCCCACTGGTTCAGGGAGCGGTGGACGTCGGCCAGCAGGTGCTTGACCGCGGAGCTCTCGGGCAGCAGGGCGCGCAGCGCGCCGAGATCGGTGAACAGGCCGCCATAGAGCCGGCGCTGCTCGAGGCTCTCCATGGCATGGACCGGCGGCGAGAGCGTCACCGCCACCTGCCGCCGCTGCTCGGTGACCAGGAGCGGCGCCGCGCCCACCAGGAGCCAGAGCCCGACGAGCACGAGCCGCTCGCTCCCGGAGGAGTACGCCCAGAGGAGCAGCGACCAGAAGAGCGCCAGCCAGAGCAGGCCCGACGGCAGGGCGAGCGGCCAGAGCAGCACGAGGGCGGTGACGATCACCGCCACGGGCCGCGGCATCCAGCGGCCGAACAGGCCGGTCATGCCCTGGTAGAGCTCCCCGCCCTTGGCCGCCATCTGCACGGCGACGAAGAGCACGCCTGCCAGAAGCAGCAGCGTCAACCCCCAGATGAGGAGGCTCTGCAGCCAGAGGTAGCGCTCGAGGGGCAGCCCGAACAGGCGCGTGTAGCCGCGGACGGTCGAGGAGAACACCCGCCCGTACTGGCCCTCCTTCCGGGCCAGGGCGGCGTCCGCGAAGGCGGTGTCGGAGCGCCCCGGATCGAGCTTCTCGGCCGCGGTGAGCGCCCAGCGGGCGCGCCGGAAGTCCCCCTTGTCCGCGGCCTGGAGGGAGCGGGCGATGGCGCCGGACGCGAGATCGGGCAGGCGCGTGATCCCGAGCTGGCGCGCGGTGGCGAGCAGGTCGTTGACGCCGCTCTCGGAGCTCTGGCGGTCGGTCTTGACGATCCACTGCAGCCACTGTTCTTCGAGCTGCTTGAGCGTCCGCCGGACCGGCTCCGTCATCTCGACGCCGGTCGCCTGGGCGGACGAGGTCGTCTCGGCGGGCAGGGCCGCCGGCAGGAGCCAGACGAGCAGCGCGAGGGCCGCCGCCGGCCGGAGACGGCGCTCAGCCATGCTTCTGGACATAACGGACCCGCAACCGGTAGATCAGGTCCTCGAGGATCGCCGACTCCTGCGCGGTGAGGTTGCCGGCGGTCTTCTGCCGGAGCACGTCCAGCAGGTCGATGTGAAGGCGCGCCATCTCCAGGTTCTCCGCCCATTGCCCGTCGGGGAGGGGCGCGTCGCCGAGGTAGATGGCGGCCGGCTCGGCCAGCATGGCCGCCAGGTCGAGGAAGCCCGGGCCGCCCTGCGGAGCGCCGGCGAGGTCGAAGCCGGAATCCTCCTGAGGCTCCGGATATCCCACCGCGCGGCGCGGCGGCTCGGAACGGGGGGGCTCCGGGCGGCGCGGCTCAGGGCGAGCTGGCTCGGGACGCGGCGGCTCGGGGCGTTCCGGCTCGGGAGCGGGCTCGGTCATCTCCGCCATCGTCGTCGCCGTCGATTTTTCATTGAGGAAACGGTACTCTTCACGCAGCTCGCCTTCGGGCGTGAACATGCGCTTGTCGGTGACCTTGATCTCTTTGTCCTGGCTACCCACCTGAAACCACCAATCCTTTCGTGTGGATTGTAAAGCGCCTATGGCCGAACCCAGTCAACCCGCCGATACGCCGGACCTTCAGAAGCTCGTCGACCTCGTCGCCCGCCTCCGTGCCCCGGACGGCTGTCCCTGGGACAAGGAGCAGACCCTCGAAAACGTGCGCGCCTACTTCCTGGAAGAGGCGCACGAGCTGGCCGGCGCCATTGACGGCGGCGACTGGCAGGAGCTCGCCGAAGAGCTGGGCGACATGCTCTTTCAAGTTGCCTTCATCGCGCGCCTTGCCGAGGAAGCGAGCGCGTTCAGACTGCCACAGGTCATCGACGGTGTCCACAGCAAGATGGTGGCGCGCCACCCGCACGTCTTCGGAGGTCCTGAAGGAGAGACCCTGGCCGACGCCGAGGCGGTCCGCCAGGCCTGGGAGCGCCGCAAGCTCCAGCAGGAGCCCGGCCGGGAGACGCTGCTCGGCGGCGTCCCCTCCTCCCTCCCCGCCCTGTTGGGGACCTACCGCCTGACCCAGAAGGCCGCCGGAGTCGGCTTCGACTGGCCGGACGCGGCCTCCGTCCTCGACAAGGCCGAGGAGGAGATCGCCGAGGTCCGCGAGGCCCTGGCCGAAGGCAAGGCCGCCCAGGTGCGCGAGGAGATCGGAGACCTCCTCTTCACCCTCGCCAA
>DASUNJ010000133.1:0-4706 GCA_036277235.1 Thermoanaerobaculia bacterium
GTCACGAAGTCGCCCTCGGGGTCCCTCTCCAAGTAGAAAAAGACGCGGGGCGACTGGACCCCGAAGGCGGGGCAGCTCATCGGCCACTCGCCTTGGCGGGTGAGGGCGAACGCGAGCTCGGGCTCGAAGCGGACCTTGGCCTTGAAGCGGTCCGTGGGGCAGAGGAGATAGGAGGCAAAGTCCTCGGACCGATGCCCTTCGACGATCCCCCGGAGGCGCTCGTGCTCGGTGAACACGACGTCGCCGCCCACCCAGACGAACGGCTCGCCGCTATCGCTGACGACACTGCGCGTCTGGTAGAGAGTGGTGAGCATGCCGACGGGCTGCTCCTCGACGAGCACCTCGGCCGGGACGTTGCGGAAGTCGGCAGCGAATTCGGGCCGGGTGACGATCATGGGATCGAGCCGCAGCTCGCGGCCCAGGGCGAGGATACGGTCGAGGATGGTCTCCCCGCCGAGGTCCGCCAGAATCTTGGGCTTGGAGCCCATGCTCTCACGCATGCGGGTCCCGAGCCCCGCCGCGAGGATGACCATCTTCATGCGCCGAGTCCTCTCCATCCCTATCCAGCGGCATTCTAGCAACTCGGGCATTAGCAGGAAAGCTGTAGGGCAGGAGGGGACGGGCCTCGGCCAGGACCCGTCCCCTGGATCTAGAAGAGAATTACATCGATTGTCAAAGAGCAGACCTTGGCCAACAGAACCCGCATCGGCGGGCGCTCAGCCAGGATGGTCGTTAAAGTAGCACGTTGAGTCGGAAACGACAAACTTGTATACCCTGTATACATCTCTCTTGACAAAAGCATATGGAGAGCCTAGAGTCCCGCTTCGCAGTTGACAAACGGGCGCATCGCCGGCTTCCTTGAAACTTCTCCTTTGCACGGCGGATCGGACCCTGAACCTACAGATGGTAGCAACCGGCGTCAATGATGGCGCCGTCATCGGGACCAGAAGGTCCCAGAAAAGGAGAAGCATCATGTCCGAGTCGAATTCGTACGCCGAAACCGTCACCACGTGGGAGAGGGAGCTCGCCGCGGCCGAGCGGAACAGCGGCGATCTGCCGCACGCGCAGATCCCTCGCGAGAAGCTCCAGAGTGTCCTGGTCGAGATCCGTAGCATCGCGGCCGAGCAGTCCGCCCTGACCGCGAGCAAGCAGCACGCGACCCAGCGGATCTACACCCTGCTCACCCAGGGCCGCAAGATCTCCACTCTGCTGCGCACGATCGTCCGGGAGCACTACGGCAACCGCAGCGAGAAGCTGGCCGAGTTCGGTATCCAGCCCCTCCGCGGCCGGCCGCGGAACCCGGAGACTCCCGGTCCCCTCCCTGAGTAGTTGTCGCCACCGAAAGGGGGCGTGCCATCCGGCACGCCCCCTTTTTTTGTCGTTCGTCGCCCTCAACGAGAGGCTCGTCAGGTTCGACGAGAGCCTCGTTGAGGGCGACGAGAGGCGCAAAAGGTTCGACGAGGCCCTCGAAAGGTCCGACGAGAGGCCCGAAAGGTTGGACGAGACCCTGAGAAGGACTGACGAGAGGCTGAAAGGTTCGGAGGCAGGCTCGAAAAGGTTCGATGAGGCTCCCGAAAGGTCTAGCGAGACTCTCGAAAGGTCCGATGAGGAGCTCGGAAGATTCGAGGGGAGGCTCGTTGAGGTTGACGAGAGCCTCGAAAGGTTCGCTGAGACCCTCGAATGGTCCAGCGAGAGGCTCAAAAGGTTTGACGAAAGGCTCGATCAGCCTCCCGGTTCATTGAAAACTGAGAAGGACGGCCGGCCTCCGAGTCCAAGGACGCCGCCGTCCACCTAGATTGAAGGGGACCTGGTCTCCAGGGAAGCCGTGTGCCCTCCCCCATTCGGGGAGGGCACAGGTCGGCTCCGGGGGGAGGCCGGGACGAGGGCGGTTGCCCTCCATGAATTCCCCTCGCACCTCGCGAGCTAGGTGCGAGCCCGGAGCCGACTTGCTGTACTTCTAACCCCAAGGATCAGCGTCAGGGCCACTGTCGGCAGCCGGCGGCGAGCTCTGGCCGTTCGGGTTCCCCCAAGGATCGATACCAGGACCGCTTCTTTCCCAGACGGCATGGAAGACGGACGAGCCGGCGCCGAGGAGCATGGCGAGAAGCAGGGCGATTCGGAACATGGGCGCTCTCCTGGAGGTGGATCTCGCGCCTGGCCCTCTGCCAGCCGCAGCCTCACCCTCTAGCAGTCAGGGTAACTCCCGCGCTCACCCTGCCGCCTCCCCTCCAGGCGTGCTACTCTTTCGAAGACACCCAGTCGTGATGGAGGGCGATCTTTTGCGCGACGACGATACGGCGGTCTCTCACGCGATCAGCCTCGAGCTGTTCGCCAAGCTCTCGACGGGCAGCGCCTCCCCCGAGGAGGTCGCCCGCATCTTCCTCCCCCACCACATCGAGACCTGCCCGTCCTGCCGCGCCCTGCACGAGCGGCTGCAGGAGATCAAAGGCGACCTCGGCTACTTCGACGAGCTGGTGGCCCTGCTCGAATCCGAGACGGCACCCGAGCTGGCCCTCATCCTGGAAAGCTTGCCGCCGACCGAGCAGCTCCGAGCGGCGGAGGCCGACGAGAGCTTCCACACCTGGGGACTTTGCGTGTACCTGCTCCAGCAGTCCAAGGAAGCGTGCCTTAGCGACGCCCGGCGGGCCACCGAGCTGGCGATCCTGGCCGTTCGGATCGCCCTCGCTCTGCCCAAGGAGTCGTACCATCCGGACTGGGTTCAGGATCTCCAGGCCAGGGCCTTCGCCTACCTGGCCAATGCGCTCAAGGTCGCGAACGAGCTGACGGCGGCCGACCTCGCCTTTGCCGATGCCGAGCGCCGCTTCTCCTGGCACAGTCCGCTGGTCGAGGCAGAGCTGCTCACCATCAAGAGCTCGCTACGGCGGGAGCAGCGCCGGTACACCGAGGCGCTCGAAGCAGCTGCGGCAGCCCTGAAAATCTACCGTGACCTGAGTGACGGGCGTGGCGTCCTCGCCTGCCGGCTCTTGGAGACGAAGGTCTATGAGGCCACCCAGGATTGGGCGAATGGTTGTGACGTGCTCCAACAAGCCGAAAACGAAGCGGGGCTCTCAGGCGATCAACGCCTGATTGCTGCTCTCCAATCCAATCTTGTCCTCCACCTTGCCGGAGCCGGGAGATTTGAAGAGGCTCTGGAGCGCCTCCCCCAAGCCAAGGAGCTGCTCGCCGAACCCGGCCGGGATACGGACCTTCTCCGCCTGCGCTGGACCGAGGCCCTGGTCCTGGACGGCCTGGGCCGGATCGAGGAGGCCGAGACGGCCCTGCGGGCGCTCCAGCAGGAGTTCCTCGACCGCCGGATGCCCCTCGACGCCACCCTGGTCTCGCTGGATCTGGCCGTCGTGCTCTTCAAGTCTGAAAAGGCGAACACCCTCAAGACCCTCGCCGCCGAGCTTCTCCCCATCTTCGAGGCTCGCGGCCTGACCACCGAGGCGATCGTCGCCTACACCCTCCTCCAGCTCCAGAGGGCGGTAGAGGGGCGGACGTTCTCCCTACAGCTCGTGGCCGAGCTGGCGAGGAGGGTCCGGGCGGAGGGACGGGGAGCGTGATCCGCTCGAACGAGGACTTCCTCGCGGCGCGCGACAGGCAGGCGACCGAAGCGAAAAAGGAGCGTGCCCGTGTGGAGGGACTCTGGCGACGGCTGGAAGCTTCCGGGGAGCCGAAGGCCCGGAGGGAGCTCCTCGCGGACCCCGAGTTTCAGAGCTGGGCGCTCTGCGAGAAGCTCTGCCGGGAGAGCGCCTGGCTGGCGGACGAGGATGCAGGCCGCGCCGGCGAGCTGATGGAGCTGGCGGTGGAAATGGTTCCGAGGCTCGCGCTCGAGGAGGAGCGGCGTGCCGCGCTCGAAGAGTACGTCTGGATGCACGTCGGCAACGTATGCCGGGCGCGAGGCGACTTGAAGAGCGCCGAGGAAGCCTTCGGCCGTGCCAAGGAGCACTTCCTTGGTGGCATCCGGGACAGTCTCCCCGGTCCGCTGGAGCGCGCGCGGCTTGCGGTGCTGGAATCCGCCCTGCTGCGCGACCAGGGAAACCTCCCCGAGGCTTTCCGGCAGATGGACCTTGCCATGAGTCTGGCCAGCGCCGGTGACAGCTCCCTCGTGGCCGAGGTCCTTCTGGAGAAAGGCTGCCTGCACCGGCGGCTCGGTCCCTCCGGGGAAGTGCACTGGGCCCTTTCGCTGGCCGCCGAGCGCGCGCCCGGGAACGCCGATCCGCGCCTCCTCCTGCGCATCCACATCGCGCTGGGCAATGTACTCTGCGACCTCGGTCGACACGGGGAGGTCAAGACGCTTTCGGCTCCACTGCGACGGGAGGCAAGGAGATATCCGATCGAGCAGTGTCGCCTCGTGAGCCTCGAAGGCCGGATCGCCGCCGGTCTCGGTCGGCTGAAGGAAGCCGAAACCGCTTTGAGGAAGCTCCATGCCGATCCGCCAGGACGAGCCGCCGCCGATCTCGCCCTGCTCGCCCTGGAAATCTCCGGGCTCTATGTGCGGGACGGGAAGATCGCGAAGCTGCGAGACCTGGCCAAGGAGATGCTGCGGCTGGTCGAAGCCCCGCACCTGAGCCGCGAAGCCGCTGCCACTCTCAAACTCTTCTGCCGGCTGGCGGGACAGGGAAAGCTCAGCGCTGAGCGGGCGGGGCAGTTTGTGCGGGATTTTCCAAGGGCTTCAGGGGCTTGTTCAAACTGAGCTGCTGTCT
>DASUNJ010000134.1:0-4958 GCA_036277235.1 Thermoanaerobaculia bacterium
AAGTGCTCGGCCGCATCAAGTTCACGCAGAGCTACGAGGACTTCTCGGAGACCGACTTCGTCGTCGAGAACGCCACCGAGAAATGGGACATCAAGAAGGGGATCTACCCGCAACTGGACGAGGCCTGTCCCGAGCGTGCCGTGTTCGCGGCGAACACCTCCTGCATCTCGATCACCAAGATCGCGAGCACGACCAAGCGTCCCGAAAAGATTCTCGGCATGCACTTCATGAACCCGGTACCTCTCAAGCCGATGGTCGAGGTCATCCGCGGCCATCACACCAGCGAAGAGACGCTCGCCACCGCCCACCAGCTCCTCACCCAGATGGGCAAGGACGGCATCGTAGTGAACGACTATCCGGGCTTCGTCTCCAACCGCGTGCTGATGCTGACCGTCAACGAAGCGGTCTACCTCGTCCACGACGGCGTGGCCCCGGCGGACCAGATCGATCACCTTTTCAAGACTTGCTTCGGCCACAAGATGGGGCCGCTCGAGACCGCCGATCTGATCGGGCTGGATACGATCCTCTACTCGATCGAAGTGCTCTACGAAAGCTACAGCGACAGCAAGTACCGCCCCTGCCCGCTGCTCCGCAAGATGGTCGACGCGGGTCTGCACGGACGCAAGAGCGGCAAGGGTTTCTACGACTACGGCGTCTCGCTCTAGAGGAAAACATGGACCAGACTCAGACCAAGATCAAGGAATTCCTGTCGCGGTTCTTCAAGAACCAGGACCTGCAGCCGGAGGAGGACATCTTCGCCCTCGGCTTCGTCAACTCGCTGCTCGCGATGCAGCTCGTCGCCTTCGTGGAAAAAGAGTTCGGCATCCGGGTCGGAGACGAGGACCTCGACCTCGACAACTTCCGCTCCATCCAGGCCATCTCGAATCTGGTGGCGCGCAAACAGCCCTCATGAAGGTAGAGCTCACCCAAGAGCAGCGCGCGCTGCGCTCGGAAGTCCGCGCCTTCGTGCAACAGGAGATCGCTCCGCACGCCGGGCAGTGGGACCGCGAAGAGGCGACGCCGCGCGAGATCGTGGACAAGCTCGCCGAGCGCGGCTGGCTCGGCTCCATGGTGCCGGCCGAGCACGGGGGCAAGGGCCTCGACATGATCTCCTACGGTGTGCTGACCGAAGAGATCGGGCGCGGCTGCTCCTCCATCCGCTCGCTGCTCACCGTGCACGACATGGCCTGCCGGGGCATCCTGCGCTGGGGCAGCCAGGGGCAGAAGGAAAGCTGGCTGCCGCGACTGGCCCGGGGGGAGGTCCTCGGCGCCTTCGCGCTCTCCGAGCCCGGCGCCGGAAGCGACGCCACCGGGATCGAGACGAAGGCCGTCGAGGTGGACGGTGGCTACGCGCTCGACGGTACCAAGAAATGGATCACCTACGGCCAGATCGCCGATCTCTACCTGCTCTTCGCCAAGCTCGACGGCAAGCCCACGGCGTTCCTCGTGGAGCGCGAAACCCCCGGCCTCACCGTCACGCCCCTGCGCGGCATCCTCGGCACCCGGGCGTCGATGCTGGCCGAGCTGAAGCTGGAGGGAGCCCGAACGGAAAACATGGTGGGCCGCCCCGGCTTCGGCGTTTCCCACGTGGTGGGCGCCGCGCTGGACCAGGGCCGCTACAGCGTGGCCTGCGGCTCGGTGGGCATCGCCCAGGCCTGTCTGGACGCGTGCCTCGCCTATGCCCGCGAGCGCCAGCAGTTCGGCCAGCCGCTGTTCGAGCACCAGCTCGTCCGGGCCATGCTCTCCGACATGATCACCAACGTGCGCGCCGCGCGCCTGCTCTGCATGCGGGCCGGCTACCTGCGCGATACCGGCGATCCCGCCGCCATCGCGGAGACCTCGGTCGCCAAGTACTTCGCCTCCACCATCGCCAACCGGGCGGCGGCGGACGCGGTCCAGATCCACGGCGGCAACGGCTGCCATGAGGACTTCCCGGTATCGCGCTACTTCCGCGATGCCAAGGTGATGGAAATCATCGAAGGGAGCACGCAGATCCAGCAGAGCACGATCGCGCGCTTCGAGCTGGAGGAGCTGTGAGCGACAAGAAATCATCGATCAAGTGCGTCGTCTGGGACCTCGACAACACCGTCTGGGACGGCATCCTGCTGGAAGACCCCGAAGTCCGCCTCCGGCCGCATGTCGTGGACATCCTGAAAACCCTCGACGAACGCGGCATTTTGCATTCGATCGCCAGCCGCAACGATCACGATACGGCCCTGGCGAAGCTCCAGGAATTCGGGATCGAGGAATACTTTCTCTACCCGCAGATCAACTGGAATTCCAAGGCCGCTTCCATCGCCCAGATCGCGAAGGACATCAACATCGGCCTGGATGCCGTCGCCTTCGTGGATGACCAGCCGTTCGAGCGCGAAGAAGTGGCTTTCTCTCACGACAAGGTCCTCTGCATCGACTCGGCGGAGCTGGACGGCCTGCTCGACCGTCCGGAGGTCAACCCGCGCTTCATCACCGAGGACTCGAAAGAGCGCCGCCGCATGTACATGGCGGACATCCGACGCAACCGGGAGGAAGAGGAGTTCGTCGGCCCCAAGGAGGACTTCCTCGCCACCCTCGCGATGATCTTCACGATCGCCCCCTGCCGCGAGGAAGACCTGAAGCGCGCCGAGGAGCTGACCGTGCGCACCAACCAGCTCAACACCACGGGCTACACCTACTCCTACGAAGAGCTGGACGAGCTGCGGAGATCGCCGCGCCACAAGCTGCTCGTCTCCAGCCTCCAGGACCGGCACGGCACCTACGGCAAGATCGGCCTCACCCTGATCGAGATGGACGAAGCCGAGAAGACCTGGAACGTCAAGCTCCTGCTGATGTCCTGCCGCGTGATGTCCAAGGGCGTGGGAATGATCATGATCCACTACGTCCTGCGCATGGCCAGGGAAGCCGGGGTGAAGCTGCGCGCCGAGTTCGTATCGAACGACCGCAACCGCCAGATGCTGATCACCTACAAGTTCGCCGGCTTCAAGGAAGTCGCGAGGGACGGCAACGTCCTGATCTTCGAAAACGACTACTCCGCGATCCAGCCGCCGCCGCCCTACGTCGACCTGCGGATCGATGAAGCCCGTTGAGCCGCCTGCCGGCGTGCGCATCTACGAGGTACATGCGTCGCCTTGGGAGGGGCAGTCCTACCTGTGAACGGTTACGGTTTTCCGTAGAGACGCCCCAGTCCGCTGGCACGGTCATTCCGGGTGTACAGGGTCGGGGCGTCTCTCCGCCTCAACCACCACCAACGCCACGAACAGGCCACGAACCAAAACGTGACAGGAACACGCACGCACGCGTGGCACGATCGACCCTCCGTGGTACACCGACCCGCAGTGGGAGACGCCCCGACGGTTTACACCCGGCAGGTCCGTGGTAACGGACTGGGGCGTCTCTACGACCTCTACGACCGATTAGCTGGCTGGCAAAACTCATTGGCGGCTCGCCAATGGCTTGCGCCGGCTCCCCAAAGCCCGTTTTCACACGGCAATGGGTTTCGCCGAGGTGGCGAAACCTTCCACGGAGCCGCCAAAACAGTTGCCTGTCACCTGTCCGGCGAGCGGCCACGTCGAGGTCCACCACGAGACCGAGCCGGGGACCGGCCGATGATCCCCAGAGCGTCATTCTTGATCTCCTGCCGATGGGCGTGATCGTAATCATTTGATTTCCGCTTCGCGGCCCGGGGAACGCCGGAGCGTCAGCACCGTGACTTCGGGAAGAGCACCGATCCGGAAGGGCAAACCCCAGTAGTTGGTCCCGGGATTGATGTAGAGCAGAGACTCCGCGAGACGGTGAGCCCCCATGGCGTGCTCCAGAAAGGGTGAAGCCAGGCTCCAGCCCAGACTGGGAATGGACAACTGGCCGTAATGAGTGTGCCCGCTGAGCGTCAGGTGGACGCCGCGCCGGGCGAGCCCGGGCCAGAGCGCGGGGTTGTGGGCCAGCGCGATCGTGAACGCCCCCTCCGGCACACGCGCCAGGGTCCGCTCCAGGTCGGGCGCGGCCCCGTCCCCCCTGCGGCTCGCCGGATCTCCCGTGCCGGCCACCCAGAAGGAGCCCGCGCCACGCACGACCTCGACAGCGTCGTTCACGAGAACGGTGATCCCCATCGCCTCCAGCCCCGCGCGGACCGCGGACCATCCCGCGTACACGTCGTGATTGCCCGGAACGGCAAAGATTCCGAGTGGCGCCGAGAGTCCCGCGAAGGCTTCGGCAAAGTAGACGACGTCGCGCGCGTAGTCGTCCACCTGATCGCCGGTGATCGCGATGAGGTCGAGGCGCGCATCCCTGACCTTCCGGGCGACCGCAGCGAGATAGCTCCGCGACGTGTGCGGCCCCACATGGAGATCGGAGACCTGCACGATCCGCATCCCCTCCAACGACTCGGGGAGGTCCGGAAAGCATGCGTCCAACTCCTTCACCCGCAGCCACCGCGAGCCGATGTAGCCCGCGACGGCCGCGACGGCAAAGGCCGACGCCGTGATCAGAAGCGCCCACCGGGCCGCGGACACCGCAGCGCCGAAAGGAACACCTGCGAGAAAGCCGATCACGCCCCCGGCCGCGATCAGCGGGAGGCTCAGTTGGACATACCAGAACGGACGGAAGACCCACAAGCGGATGGCCGCCGAGGGATAGATCCCCCTGGAGCGCATCCGGAAGAAGACCAGGAGCGGAGCGGCCGCGACGAGCGCCGCCATCAGGACAGGCAATCCATAGCCCGGCAGCACGGGGACGAGAAACCCACCGAGGATCGCCCACCAGAGGCCCATCCAAGCAACGACAAAACCTACAAGCCGCCGCAGAGAAGCTCCAGAACAGAATCCAGGAGCGCGCGCCCCCGAGGGGACAGCCGGTACCCTGTCTCCAGGCTCTCCGTCAGCCCCAATCCCTTCAGCTTGCGCACGTTCACCTTGAATGCCGCCCTCTCCTGCCCGAACTGCGAAGCCAGATCGCCGGCCCGGACT
>DASUNJ010000135.1:0-2906 GCA_036277235.1 Thermoanaerobaculia bacterium
GTCCTGGCCGACGTCTCGGGGTTGATCGAGGCGAGCTGGGTCTGGGTCAGCACCCGGTGCGAAGCAAGGAGGTCGAGGATGCGTAGGTCGAGATCGGAGAGCGCCGGGGTCCGCGCCGAGGAACGGGAGCGAGTGCGGCTGGCGGCAGCGCGTGAGGGTCGGCCTTGGGTCAAGCGCCCTCCTGACGCACGGAGGCGGCGGCTGCCGGGGAGCCCCGCCCCGCCCCTACGATGCCGCCGCCGATGAAGGCGGCGGGGCGAGCGCGCCGGTACGGCGCGGAGGCGCTGCCTCCAGCGCGGAGGAGAGGAGCCGCTGAGTCGCCAGCGCCGAGGCGATTGCGGTCGCGCCACGTGCGATCGGAGCAGCCGAGGGTGCGAGATCGAGATCGACCCACCATCATTTAACTGCGAACGAAGGGGGTAGAGACTCGGGCGCGGGGGCGAGGCCGCGATCCCGCTACTTCATGCGGGAAGGGGGCATGGCCAGCTTGCCAGTTGGGGTCGGGCCGACTGGCAAGGTCGGTGCGGAGGTCAAACGCGTGAAAGAAGCGCATGCACCGAGGACTAGCTCGACCCTCGAAAGAAGTCAAGCGTTATATGAAGGGATGCGCGGGGATGTACGTCGATTTCGCCCCCGATGCTGCGAGAGCAAGCGGCTATCAGAGCGGCTCGACGTGAATCTCTCCTCGAAGGCGGTTCCCAAGTGCATCACGCACGGTCTGCTCGGCGGCCCCGCTATCGGCGGCTGCAAGATGGATCGTGTAGGTCGCCAAGCCGAAGTTGACTGATCCATCGGCCGGATTTTCAGAGGAGCTGGAACGGTGCTCGATCGTGCCGGTGCTACTGATCAGACGAGAAATTTCTTCGACAAGCCCGCCGTCATCGACGGAAGTGCGGACCTGCCAAAGGGGTGCCAGCAGAGTGGCACCCTCGAAGTCGGCGCGATGCCCCTCGTACACAGCGAGCGCACCGGAGGAAGGCGCGGGATTGTCTCCGGATAGAGCGATCGGGTTGCTGTAGCCCGAGATGTGGTCGCCGTCGACGGAACCGATCTTGATCTCGGTGCCGTTCGCAAGCCGCCAGCGCTGATCGGCCCGGAGGTCAGTGGCCATCGTGGAAGGCTAGCGCGGGAATCCAAGGCACTAGTCGATCGAAGGAACACGAGGCCGGTCGACGGGAACGCGCAGGCTATGAATTCTTCTCGTTCTGCTTACCCTCGCGCAGGCCGGTGATCTTTACCGGCGGCTTGGTTGGCGGAGACGCCTTACCGCGAGCCGGCGCTTCCTTGCGCTGCTTCCAGGCCTTCTCTTCACGCCCCCGGCGTGGAGGACCGGTGGGTCGTGGCGATTGTTTTTTGGGGGGTCGATCGGTCATAAGGACGCAAAAAACAGCGTAATGGCTCCTCCGGCGGCACAAGTCAAGGGAAGGATCAAGCTTCTCAAAGCAAGACGATGACACTTGGCCCGGCGCTCGTTGCCGTGGTGAAGATTCTCCATAGCCTCCATCTCGACCTCAAAAAGGTCGGCGCGGATCTCCGGATTCTTGGTGCCGCTGGTCGCGTAGAAGCGCAGAAGGTCCGGGTTCGGAAGCGCGCGGGGCTGAGGCCCAAGGCCGAAAAGAGCGATGGCTATGGCTGCCAAGAGACCGCTGATTCCGCCGAGGAAAAAGATCGCAAGCAGAGCCCGAGCGGAGCAGCCGACCTCCACCGTTGCTGCCTTCGCGGCGAGCGCGAGCGAGATCGCCAAGAGCGCGCCAGCAAACGTGATCACGTGTTGGAGCCCGGAGTTAAGTGCTCTACGACTGTCAAGCTCCCGGTCAACTCCGCGTACTACCTCGGCGAAGAGGGCTTTGCTGACGCGGCTGTCGGGTTTGGGCTCGTCCATTTCAGGCCAGCGATGATCGGGTGCGCTCGGTACCGTAATGGACTTCTGAATGTCCACCGAATGGGCAACGATTGGCGCATGGGAATAGATGCCACCTCTCTTATTGGAGGCGCGCTTGGCGGTGCTGCGCTTCAGTCCGTGCTTGAGCCCCTCATTGGGCAACGTCATCTGCGCCGAGATCTCCGGGCGAACGTTCTCCAGGCAGTCACGAAGGTCCAGGACGGGCGGTTGGGCACCCCAGTCGCGTGACGATTTCCGATTGGCGGTCGCAGAGCTGAGGTCAGCCATGCTGGTCGCCGGGCTCTCTCGTCGGCCCGCAGAGTTCTATATCGAAGCCGCGTCGGCAGCCCGCATGATGAGCGAACGCGACTGGGAGGAGACGGGCGGAGGAGATGAGGAATTCCCCGGCGGTGCGATCCCCAGCGAGTTAAACCAGTTTGTCGCAGCTTCCGCGGCGCACTTGGTTTCGTCGGCATGGCATCCATACCGGACGCGACTCTTTGCGTGGTTGAGGCGCCGGAAGTTGGAGGCCGAAAAGAAAGCAATCGCTCAGGAATTGGCCGACGAACCCCGTTCCAGCCTTGACTGGAATCGGGTCTGGATTCCTCAATGATCGTGAAATCCATTTGCATCCCCCACTGTCTGCGGAGTGACTGCGGCCCTAATTTGAGACCACGTACTCGGCCGGCCCGGAGTCCTCGACCCAGCCCGGCTCCCAGGTGACGCCCTCGGCCAGCTCGCCGACCGACATCGAGTAGGCGCCGGCGAGGCGGATCAGGATGTCGAAGCTGGGGATCGCCTCGCCGCCCTCGATCTTGTCGAGGCGGGCGCGGGTGAGAGCGGCGCGGGCTGCCGCGTCCTTCTGCGAGAGCCCGGCGCGCTCACGGGCGCGATAGAGGTTGTCGGCGAAGCGGGCCTTGGCTTTGAAGCTGAAGGCTGCGGCGGGGTCACCCATCGAGATCGCCCGCCAGCCGCTCGCCGTTCTCCGCTCCCGGCCGCTCGACCACGTCCCACTCGCCCGGCA
>DASUNJ010000136.1:0-4655 GCA_036277235.1 Thermoanaerobaculia bacterium
GTTCTCCTCCTCGTCGAAGGCGACCATCTGATACTCGCCCAGGGGCGCCCAGGTCGGGGCGGTGCCGCAGCTCCGGGCCGTGACATTGGCATCCCGGTTGTCGCGCCAGACCACCAGGTCCGAGCCGCCGGAGAAGGGGCCGCCGTTCAGGTAGCGCACGTAGTAGAGGCTCGAGAGCGGCGCCCGGTCGTCGCGGGAGTCGTAGTTCACGTAGCGGCCATAGAACGTGTAGTCGCCAGGGGAGAAGGCATCGCCGTCGGCCAGGATGTGCACGGCCGTCTGGCTGTCCGCGAAGCCCCGGCCGGGATTGACCGCGAAGTACTCTCCCCAGAGCACGTTCTGATTGCTCGCGAGGCCCGTGCCCCCCGCCGCGAAGTAGGCGGGATCGGCGGGCGTGTTCTCCTTGCTGCCGACGGACGCGCCTGAGCAGCGGTTGACCACGTCGACCGTCACATAGCCGGTGGCGACCTGGGAGCCGGCCTTGCCGCTGCCCAGACACTGCGAGGGAGTGTTCCCGGGAAGCGGACGTCCGGTATGGGCGGCCTTTAGATAGTCCCAACTCGTCTGGCTGAGCGCGGTCACTGCCTTGGGGTTGCCGTCGCAGCCGGCGAACGCGGTGTTCGTATCCGACAGCTCTCCCTCGGGGCTGGCGATCTGGCTGGTGGCGGGGAGCTTGCCGGCGAGGAGGTCGCGCAGGTTGAGGCTCTGGACGTCGTAGCCGGTCAGATAGACGTCGAAGGCCAGGGTGGGCGCGCCCCAGTCGGTCCACATGACGACCCGGGCGACGGTCGAGCTGGAGGAGGAATTGTTGATCGAGATCAGGGTGGTGGCGCCGTCGTTGCGCTGCAGGTCCACCTCGAAGTAGGGGTACAGAAGCGTGGCCGCGGGCTGTTCGGCGGTACGGCAGTTACCGGATAGGACTCCAGCGGTCACTGGCGCCAGCGGCGCGCTCAGGAGAGTGCAGAAGGCGGTGAGCCGCAGAACTTGACGATTCATAGCTCCATCTCCTCATCGCGAGTAACGAGCCAGGGAGCTGGAGAAGGGCCGGCACTTCCAGTCCAAGTCTTTTTTTCTTACGCTTCCGGGCCACCATCGCCCGATGCATCCGGGTCTTTGCAGGGAGTGTGCCAGGGGGAGTTCGGGATACACTACCCCGCGTCATGAGCGAGACCCTCATCCAGATCGGGCGCCAGACGAATGCGCCCACTCCGCGCCGGGAGACCCGCCGGGAGCCCCGGCCGGAGTGGCTGCGCATCCGGCTCGCGACGCCGGCCTCGTACCACAAGGTGCGCGAGCTGGTGGACCGGCTGAGCCTCCACACCGTCTGCCAGGAGGCCCGCTGCCCGAACATCTATGAGTGCTGGGGCGAGCACGGCACCGCGACCTTCATGATCCTCGGCGACGTCTGCACGCGCCGCTGCGGCTTCTGTGCCGTGACCTCGGGCCGTCCGCAGGCCGGCGTCGATCCGGAGGAGCCCGCCCATCTGGCCGAGGCCGTCCGGGTCATGGGTCTTCGGCACGCGGTGATCACTTCAGTGGACCGAGACGACCTGCGCGACGGCGGCGCCGGACACTTCGCCCGCGTCATCCGGGCTGTTCACGAGCACAACCCACCCCCGCTCAATACTGCGGTCGAGGTACTGACCCCGGATTTCCGCGGCGTGCCCGATGCTCTCGACATCGTCCTCGGCGCCGCGCCCGAGGTCTTCTCCCACAACATGGAGACCGTCCCGCGCCTCTATCGCGAGGCACGGCCGGGGAGCCGCTACGACCGCAGCCTCGCGCTGCTCGCCGAGGCGGCCCGGCGGCGGGACGAGGGCGAGTACGCCGGAAGAGTGAAGACCGGCATCATGGTCGGCCTGGGGGAGAAGCCCGACGAGGTGCGGGCCACGATCCGCGACATCCGCGGCGCGGGCGTCGAGATCCTCACGATCGGCCAGTATCTGCAACCCACCGCCAAGCACCTGCCGGTCGACCGCTGGGTCCATCCCGACGAGTTCGCCGGCTACCGCGAGCTCGCGCTCTCGATCGGCTTCGCCCACTGCGAGGCGGGCCCCCTGGTTCGCAGCAGCTACCATGCTCACGAGCACGTAAAGCCATAAATCTCACAAAGCGAAGCCTTCCGATGGACTGGACAGGCTCCGGTGGCGGTGTTATCGTGGTTTCCAGGTACAACACAGTCATGTCCGACCTTATGCACCCCTCGAACGGCGAGCTTGAATCGTTCATGCTGGGCCGGCTCTCGCAGCGGGACAGCCGCAGGGTCATCCTGCACCTGCTGCCCGGCTGCCCGCAGTGCCGGGAAGTGACCTCGGCCTTCTGGGATCTCGGACCGGACGCGCGCGCGCGCCACAACACACGCCGCCGATACGACCAGACCCTGGAACGAGTCTTCGACCGCGTCCTCACCGTGCGCGCCGCCCTGGACGTCGAGCGCGCCGAGGCCCGGAAGCTCATGGCGCGCCTTCAGATCCTGCCCACGGAGCGCTGGGCCGCCAAGATCCGGAAGGACCGCCGCTTTCACACCTGGGGCTTCTGCGAGGTCCTCCTCGAACAGCGCGATTCGGAGGTCTGCGCCAGGCTCGCGCTGAGCGTGACGGGCGAGATCGACTCCGAGACCCACCCGCCGGTCTTCCTCGAAGAGCTGCGCGCGCGGGCCTGGGCCACGCTCGCGGACATCCGGCGGAAAGCCGGCGATCTCGGCGGCGCCGAGGAGGCGTTGCGCCAGGCCGAAGCCTGCCTGCTGCGTGGCAGCGGGGACCGCCTGGAGCGGGCGCGGCTGCTCGAGCGCAAGGCCGCGTTGCGCCACGCCCAGGAACGGAGCGAAGAGGCGGCTCGCCTGCTCGGCCGCGCCATCCTGCTCTACCGGCGTGCCGGCCAGTGGGACCAGGTCGGACGCGTGCTGATCGGCCTCGGCTGCCTCCGGGTCGAAGCGCGGACCGAAACGGGCTCGCCGCAGCCCGCTGCGGAGCACGGACACGTTTGGCTCCTCTTGCGCCGCCTGTTCAGCGTCCGGTTTCTATCCTGGTCTGGGCGCTGACCTGCCACAGCCCTGCCACGATCAGCGCGAACCCCGCGCCCTCGACCCAGCCCAGCGTCTCTCCCAGGAAAACCACCGCCAGACCCGCGGTCACCACCGGCTGGAGCATGCCGTAGGCAGCCACCAGGGCCGGTGAGGAGCGGCGCACCGCCCAGGTGTTCGCCGCATAGGCGAAGACCGTGGCGAACAGGGCGATGTAGAGCACCCCCATCCAGGACGCTGCCGGGATCGCTCCAAAGTTGGTGGAGGCCAGGGTCGGCACGCTCGCGGCCAGCACCAGGGGTCCGCCGCAGAGGAACGAACCGGCGATGACCGTGCGCCAGGGGAGGCGGCGCAGGATCGGGCGCTGGAGCACGAGGAAGAGGGCGTAGGACAGGCAGTTGCCCAGGATCAGGATGTTGCCGAACGTTGTCTTCCCGGCCGTTTCGAATCCTCCCGGCCGGACCATCACCAGGGCGCCGGCCACGGCGAGGACGATCCCCAGGAGGCGCCGCGGCCCGACGCTCTCGATCCCCAGCAGCGCCCCGGCCGCCACGGCGAACACGGGGAGGCAGGTCATCAGGATCGAGGCGTTGCTGGCGGTCGTGTGTTGCAGGCCCTCGATGAAGAGGATCTGGTTGGCCGTGACGCCCAGACCGCCGAGGAGGGCGAGCCAGGCCCAGTCGCGCGCCGAGGGCAGGGTGCGGTCCCGACGCCAGGCGATGGCCACGAGGAGGGGAGTGGCGATCGCCACCCGCAGCCCGACCACCAGCATGGGGGCCATGCCGGTGAGGAGCGCCTTGGCCACGACGTGGAAGCCGCCGAAGGCGATCTGCACGAGGAGGAGAGCGGCATGGACCGAGAGGCCGGGCTTCTGGGCTGGCTGCATGCGGGGGGAAGGATATACAATGCCCCGGACCTGGGCACGCCCCGGGCTCCCCGGAGAAGGAATGCATTGAATGGCTGAAACAGCGACAGAGGTCCGCGTCCGTCCGGCCGACGAGATGGACATCAGCGCCATCGTCGTCATCGACGAAAAGATCGGCGGCCACTACAGGCCGGAAGTCTGGGAGCGCCGCGTTGGTTATTACCTACGGCGGGATCCGGAGGCCTCGGTTGTAGCCGAGGCGGACGGTCGGGTCGTCGGCTTCATGCTCGGCGAGGTCCGCTCCGGCGAGTTCGGCATCGAGGAGCCCACCGGCTGGGTGGAGCACCTCGGCGTCGATCCCGGCTTCCGGGGCAAGGCCGTGGGCCGGCAGATGCTCGACGCGATGCTGGAGCACTTCCGCCGCCGGGGTGCCCGCAGCGTGCAGACGCTGGTGGACGAGGAGATGGGCGAGATCCTGAGCTTCTTCAGCGCCCTCGGCTTCCAGCCTTCGACCCTGAGGCCCTTCGTCCGGCCTCTGTAGGAAAGAGAAAGAGAGAAAAGAGAGGGGTATGAGCGTCAAGACGACCACGATGCCGAAGCCGTTCCACGATGCCGTTCTCAAGTGGAAGGACGCCTATCTCCCCGACTACGAGTTCCTCATGGACAACTGGGAGAAGCACTTCCCCCGCGAGCCGCGTTTCGAGCTCTGCGCCTACCGCGAGCTCGGCATGTGCACCGAGATCGAGTGCGGGGACATGAAGGGGCAGC
>DASUNJ010000137.1:0-16556 GCA_036277235.1 Thermoanaerobaculia bacterium
CGTTTTGTGAGCTGGGGCCTCTGCGAGCTGCTGGTCCGCAGGAGCTGCCAGACCGTACCGGAGCAGCCGTCCGAAGCCGTCCACCTCGCCGACCTGGCGGTCCATGTAGCGGACAGGATCGCGGAGGGCGGCCTCTTAGAGGAGAGCTGGGTCTATCAGCTTCGAAGCCTCGCCTGGGCCGCTCTCGGGAACGCGCGCCGGGTCCAGGGCGATCTCACCGGAGCCGAGCGGAGCTTCGACATGGCGGACTCCTGGTGGGAGGCGGGAAGCAAGGATGCCGAAGACGCTCTTGGGTATGAGCCCGTCCTCCAGGATCTGAAGGCCTCGCTGCGTCTGGCACAACGGCGCTTCCCCGAGGCAATCAAGCTCCTCGACAATGCGGTCGAGCTTTTCCTCCACGGCGAGCACCGGGATCCGCACCTCGCCGGCAAGAGCCTCATTTTGAAGGGCCTCCTACTCATAGAGATGGGCGACACGGAGTCCGCCTTTGAAACCCTGAAGAAGGCGGACGGTCTCATCGACCCCGCCCGGGAGCCCCGCCTCCTGCTCTGCATCCGTCACAACCTCGCGGACAACCTCTCCAAGGCCGGCCGCCATCGAGAAGCGGCGGCCCTCCTGCCCAATCTAAGGGAGCTGGCCGCGACGCACGGGAGCGCGCAAGACCGGGTACGCCTGGATTGGGTGGAGGGAAGGGTAGCCGCCGGCCTTGGAGACCATGACCAAGCCCGCCGGCTCCTGACTCAGGTCCGCCAGACGTTTGTCGAGGAGGGCAACGCCTTCGACGCGGCGCTCGTGGCCCTGGATCTGTCGATCTCTCACCTGCAGGAGGGGAAGACCGCGGAAGTCCGCGAGCTCGCCGACGAGATGGTGACCGTCTTCCGCGACCTGGAAGTCTCCCGCGAGCCCATGGCGGCCGTCCTCCTCTTCCAGGAAGCCGCCCGCCGCGAAACCGCCACCGTGGAGCTCGCCCGCGAAGTCGCCGCTTCGATCAGCCGGGCACGTCGAGGCGCGCCACCCTTGAGCTGAGAGGGGGGCAGCGCGCCCCCTGGCCTAGTTGACTCGATTCTCGCCGAGGAGCTTCTCGACGTGTCCGCTGGCCAAGGCTGCCGCACGGGATTGGGCTTCTGCTTCCCGGTGCCAGTAGACCTTTTCCATCATCCGGAGCGAGGTATGCCCGAGCAGCTCCATGCCGTGCTCCGGCTCGACGCCGGCGGACGGTAGCTGCGAGCGGAACGCATGGCGAGCCGTCTTGGGAGTGACGCCCTCCACGCTTGCCAGCTTGCACATCAGCTCCCAGGCCTTCTGCACGCTGGTCAGGTGCGTACCTTCCTTATCCCCTGGGATGACCCAGCGGCAGCCCGTGTAGCGCGGCACGGAGCGGATGATCGCGACGTCCCCGGGCGAGAGCCAGATGGTTCGCCCTTCCTTTTCCGAGTCGTGGCGGTCGCCCTTGCCCCGAGGGCGCTCGATCCGGGGCGCAAGCCGGATGTAGGCTTCAGGATCGGCCAGCGTCTCGAGGTCGAAGTCGGGGCCGAGGAGGATCGGGGGCTGAACCCAGGCGAGCTCGGCCGTCAGGATCTCATGGGGGCGGCACCCGGTCCGGAGAATCAGTCGGATGGCGGCAAGCGTGCGGGCCGGCAGGAGTTCTTTGGCCTCGATCTTCTGGAGAGCCTGGCCGAGGGCCTTGTACTGCTCGGGTCCGATCGTCGCCTTCGAGGGGCGCTCCTTGAACCGGTCGACCTTCCGCTCCGAGGCCGGGTTCGGCCCGGGTAGCCACTCCATCTTGTCGATGGCCCATTGGAAGGCGGCGGTGAGCTGCTGGAGTGCCCTGTTGGCCACGGTCATGCCGTTGACCTGTCCGCCCCTGCGCGGTTGGGACGCGGCCTTCGCTTCGGCCTTCACCTTGGCGGCGATGTCGCGCTTCAAGGCAACGACGCGGGCCGGGGTCAGTTCCGGAAGCTTCAGCTTGCCCAGGGCAGTGCGGTGCTCCGACTCGGGCACGGCATGGGGCAAGAGGTGAAGCCGCCAGAGTCGCTTGTACTCGTCGATCGTCTTTGGCGTCCACCGGTCGGCGTGGGCCTCGTGGAATCTTTGGGCCAGCTCCTCGATGGTCAACCGGAGCCCCGTCATGGTGCTTGCCTTCCCCCTTGCCGCACGAATGTCTCTGAGCTTCGTGGCGGCCTGCTCGCGGGCGTCCTCGGGGGTCAGCTCGTGGACGAGGCCCAGCCGAACGGTGGGGAAGCCGTCTTTCCGGATGATGTACTTCACCTCGGCTCGGCCGACCTCCAGGCCGAAGCCGCGGAGGGAGTCGAAGCCACCGCCTTCCATGATGTAGTACCGGTTCTCGACCGCCAGCCGTACCCGCTCCAGTACGGATCGGGTAATCTTGGGCACATGCCGCCGCTTCCGCGTCTTCTTCTTCGCTTCCATCTCCACCCCCTCGTACAAAACTCGTACGTTTCTCGTACAATACACCGCCCGGTTACCGCCGGTCAAGTCCGGGAAGGAGCGGAGGTGGGGGAGACTGAAATTCGTCTAAATAGTTGTTTTTACGTGTACTTACCGGTGAATGCCGGGAAGCACCGGGAAGGCCGTGGAAGCCCGGACTCTGAATGGGGTTCAGGGGGTCCCGAGTTCGAATCTCGGCGTCCCGACCAACTTCCCTCCAATAGAATCAACAACTTGAGAGTGGTACCGAAGGATCGTGTACAAACGCGAGCGCCTTCGTGTACGTATCATGTACGAACCATTCATCGACGGTCCTCGCAGGGGGTTGCAACCGGAATCGGGGATGCTCCGTCCAAAGAGTGAAAGGAGACGGAGAATGGATGACTCATTCTGGGCGATTTTTGGAGCGACGTTCGTACTGCTGTGGGGGCTCATCATCGTTCTCGCCCGCTATCTCCAGGCCAGGGCGCAGCTCAGGCTGCGGGAAATGATTCACAGGGAAATGATTCTGGCCATGGAAAAGAGCGTCCCTCTCCCGGAAATAACGTCCCTGGCGGAGTTGGCCGGGCCCACGGAAGCTCTCTGGCCTCGGATCAAAAGGCTTCTGCCGGCGTTCTCTCTGGGGGTGGGTTTCGTCCTGGCCGGGCTCGGCGTGGGCTTGGCCGCCGCGTTCTACTTCGCGGCCGACTCCGGGTTGAACAAGGTCTGGACCCTGGGATTGATCCCGCTGTTCGTCGGCGCCGGGTTCCTCCTGTATCATCGCATGGCCGGACGTACCACAGCCTAGGTGCGGCAATGGGAGCTTTCTTGCTTCACTGGACACTTTTCTCCCCGGTCCCGGGGTGGACGGCCCTTTGGGCCGCGGCGCGCCGGGGCACCGAGAGGAGAGAGGCCCCGAGCCCGGCGGCCGATGATTCCCAGGCCGTCGAAGGTTTCCTGGAGACCCGCGACGGCCGCTGGTTCGAGGTGCTCGTCGAGCGCTACAAGGATCGGGTCTTCCGTCTCGTGCTCTCGGTGCTCGGGTTTGGCAAGGAAGCGGAGGCCGAGGAAGTGACGCAGGACGTCTTCCTCAAGGTGTTCCGGCAGCTATCGGCATTTCGGGCGGAGAGCCGCTTTTCGACCTGGCTATACCGAATTGCCTACCGCCAGGCCGTGGACCGGAAGCGGCAAGCGGGATTCAGCAAGCCGCACCTGGACCTCGCGGCTCTGGCGGATGAGCCCCTCCTGCAACCGGACCCCCTCGCTCAGGCCGAGACCCGGGAACGAAGCCGTGCCGTGCAGGCCTGCCTGGAAAAGCTCCCTGACCTCTACCGATCGGCTCTGTTCCTGCACTACTGGATGGGCCACTCAGTGGAAGAGATCGGGGAGCTCCTCGGCGCTCCGGAGGGCACTGTCAAATCGTATCTCCATCGCGGCCGGCGGCTGCTCCTGGGCGAGCTTCAAAAGAGAGGACTGGATCATGGCCAATTCTTGCGCTGACCTGGATCGCCGCCTGAGAGAGGAACGGGCCTCCCGGACGAGCCTTGACCCGGACTGGGAAAACCATTTCGCTGCCTGCGAGAGTTGCTGCGCGCAGTGGGCGGCACACCAGCTGCTCCGGGAGGCGCTCTCCCAGCCGTCCGTTCCCGAGCTCGGACTGCGGTTCACTCCCGCCCTGATGGCGCGGCTGGAAAGGCAGGAAGAGACCGCCGCTTCGCGGGCCCTTTCGCCGCAGGCGTCGTGGGCCCTGCGCCTCTACTGGGCGATGACCGTCCTGCTCTCGGCCGGAATCGTGGCCGGGATCGACTGGCGCGGAGCTTTCACCGCCACGCCCTGGCTGCTGGCGCTGTTGCTGGTGCCACTCCTGGCGAGCCCGCTCCTGTTGCTGAGCTTCCGCGCGAATGATTTCCTGAATTCGACTTTCAGTTCGGAGGACCTTCGATGACCACGTTCTGGCAAGATTTTCGGTACAGCATGAAATCCATGGTGCGGAGCCCCGGCTTCGCTCTGATGACCATCCTGATCCTTGCGCTCGGCATCGGCACCAACGGCGCAATCTTCAGCATCGTGGATTCCGTGCTCTTCCGCCCGTACCCCTACAAGGACCCGGAGCAGCTCGTCATGCTGCGCATGGTCAACGACCGGCGCGGAGTCGACGACACGCGGGTCTCCTACCCTGATTATGTCGACATCCGGCAGCGCAACAGCACGTTCCAGGATCTCGCAGCCGTGGACTTCTCGCGGTTCAACCTATCTGGGGAGGAGCAACCGGTCCGGGTCCGGGGTGCCAGGGTTTCGCCCAACGTCTTTTCCGTGGCCGGCACCCAGCCGGTCGTGGGCCGCACGTTCAACGAGTCGGAGGTTGGACCCGGCGCCCCGAAGGTAGCTGTGCTCAGCGATACGCTGTGGCAGCGGAGCTTCGACGGGGACCGCTCGCTGGTCGGAAAGACCATCAGGCTCGACGGAGTGCCTCACACGTTGATCGGGATCGTCCCCGCGGCCACGCAATGGCCGGACACCAATGACGCCGAGGTTTTCGTGCCCTTCGACGTCTCTCCGGACGAGGCCGACCGCACGGACCGCACGCACATGGTGCTGGGCAGGATGAAGCCGGACGTCTCCATCGAAAAGGCGCAGGCCGACCTGGACAACCTGGCCAGCCAGGTGGCCAAGGAGAATCCAGAGAGCAACGAGAGCTGGGGCTACGCTGCCTTCACTTTGCGCGAGTTCCGTACCCGCGAGGACCGCAAGCTGCTCGTCTTGGCTCAGACGGCGGTCATCTTCGTCCTGCTGATCGCCTGCATGAATGTGGGCAACCTGCTGCTGCAGCGGTTCACGGTGCGGCAGCGTGAGATCTCCTTGCGGGCGGCCCTGGGCGCCAACCGCAAGCGGCTGACGCGGCAGCTCCTGACAGAGGCGCTCCCCCTCGCCATCCTGGGTGCCCTCACCGGAGCCGTGCTGGCCCAGTGGCTGCTCAAGGGGATCGTGAGCATGCTGCCGGCCGACGATCTGCCGATGTACTTGCGGGACTTCCAGATGAATACGCGTGTGCTCCTCTTCCTGTTGGGGATCTCGATCCTCACCGTCCTGTTCTTCGGGCTGGCTCCGGCTCTCCGTTTCGCCAACCCGAACCTGACCGACGCGCTGAGCGAGGGCGGACGGACGGCGGGCGGCCGCAGGCGCCAGCGCCTACGCAGCATGATCGTGATCGCCGAGATCGGGCTGTCTCTGGTGCTGCTGATAGCGGCCGGCCTGATGATCGGCAGCTTCCGGCAGCTTCTGAAGGTGGACCCGGGGTTCAACCCCGAAGGGCTCGTCGCGGCCGAGGTCTCGCTGCCGGAGACGAAGTATGCGGAACCGTCCAGGCAGGTGCAGTTCTATCAGCAGCTCGTCGAGCGCGCCGGGTCCATCCCCGGCGTCAGCCATGCTGCGGCCGGCGCCCAGCTCCCCTTCGGCAGCTGGGGCGGGTTTTATCTGACGCTCGAAGGTCAGTCGCCGGAACAGGCCGAGGAAAATCCCTTCGTCGGAGTACAGCGCATCGTGGGGGACTACTTCCCGACCGTCGGTCTGCAGGTCCTCAAGGGGAGGACCTTCGGTCTCCAGGACGAGACAGGTCCGCCGAGCGTGACCATCATCAACAACAACTTTGCTCGCCGGTTCTGGCCCGACGAAGACCCTATCGGCAAGCGGATCCAGCTCACTGTTGCCGAGGGCGCCTGGCTGACCATCGTCGGCGTGGTGAGCGACGTCAAGCGCAGGGGCCTCAACGAAGACTTGAGCCTCGACGCTTACCTGCCCTACGGCCAGTCGCAGACAGGGGACATGGCCCTGCTGGTGCGGGCCGAGGGCCCACCCTCGAACCTGTTCGCACCGTTGCGCGGCCAGATCCGCGCCATGGATCCGGACCTTCCTCTCAACATCGTGCACATGAAGGATGTGGTCGACGACTCGGTCTCGGTGCAGCGCGTGGCAAGCATGCTTTTCGGCATGTTCGGCACCTTCGCCCTGCTGCTGGCGACGATCGGCCTCTACGGCGTCATGGCCTACTCTGTTTCGCAGCGCACTCACGAGATCGGCGTCCGGATGGCGCTCGGAGGCACCACGCGGGACGTCCTCAAGATGGTGCTGAAGCAGAGTCTTAAGTTGGTGGGAGCGGGCGTGGCCCTCGGGCTGGTCGGAGCCTTTGCCCTGACGATCCTGATGTCCAACCTGCTGTTCGGAATCAGTGCGACGGACCCGGTCATCCTTCTCGGGGTCACCATGCTGATGATCGTCATCGCGCTGCTGGCCACCTACGTGCCGGCACGGCGGGCGGCGAGCATCAGCCCGGTGATCGCCCTGAAGTACGAGTAGCACAAGAAAAAGGAGACAGAGCTATGCGACTACACTGGTTTTTACTGATAACAGGAGTCTTCCTGATGATCTTTGCCGGCCGTTTGGAAGCGGAGGACTTTACCTGGAACGGCACTCTGCAACCGGGAGGCGTTCTTACGATCCGGGCCGTCCGAGGTGACATCGTGGCCGAGCCTTCCCAGAGCGGCCGGATCGAGGTCGTGGGGCGAAAGAAGGGGAGCCGCGAGGACCTGGGAGCGGTGAACGTCCGGGTCATTGAAGAGGCCGGGACGGTGACGATCTGCACCTCGCAGCCGGGGAACGACCGCTGTCCGGGTGGCAAGGACCAGCGCCAGGACAAGAAGAAAAATGACGCCCGGATCGACTTCACGGTCCGCATTCCGGCCGGCGTGCAGCTCGTCGCCGACACCGAGATCGGGAAAGTCGAGGCACTCTCCCTGACCTCGCCGATCGATGCCCGCACGGTGATGGGGAATATCGAGATCTCCACCTCGGCCTACGCCCGGGCCGAGTCGATCAACGGCGACATCCGGGCCACCATGGGGAAGACGGACTGGAGCGGCTCCCTGAAGTTCGAAACGGTGAACGGCAACATCCTGGTGCGGCTTCCCACGGACGCCAACACGGAGCTGCAGGCCACCAGCATGACGGGCAACTTCGAGAGCGATCTGTTCCCGGTACAGAAGACCCCCTATGGGGCGCGGATCCCCGGGGCCGACGTCTCCGGGACACTCGGCAAAGGCGGGCGCAAGCTGAAGATCACTACGACGAACGGCTCGATCCGTCTCGAACGCGCCTCATAGCGCAGCCAACAAACCCTCGGGCCGGCGCTCTGGCGCCGGCCCGTTTTCCGCCCCTTTCTCGGTGCCATCCGCCAGCCGCCCATAATCGAGCTTCAGCAGCCGGTCGGCGACGTGGAAGTAGCGGTCGTCGTGCGTGATCACCAGGACCGCCTTGCCTCTCGCCTTCAGCTCCGGGAGCAGCTCCATGTAGAAGACCTCCTTGAAGGATGGATCCTGGTCGGCGGCCCACTCGTCGAAGACGTAGATGGGATTGTCCTCGAGATAGGCCACCAGCAGGGCAAGCCTCTTGCGTTGCCCCTGAGAGAGGGTGGTCGTGGACAGCACGCCATCCTGGATCCGGACCTTGTGATCCAGTTGCAGCCTGGTCAGGTACTCGCGGGCATGCGCGTCCAGGTCGGCCTCCGACTTGCCGAGCCCCAGGAGCGTGTCGAAGAGATGGAAATCCGAGAAGAGGACCGAGAAGTGCTGGCTGAACCACTCCTGGTTGCCGCCGCAGACGGTCGTGCCATTGAAGCGGATCTCGCCGCCTTCGGGGACGTAAAGGCCGACCAGGATCTTGGCCAAAGTAGTCTTGCCGCTGCCGTTGCCCCCGGCCAGGAACACCAGCTCGCCTGGGCGTAGCGTGAGGTCGACCGGACCGAGGATGAAGTCGCGCTCCTCGCGCTCGCGGAAGTACCGGTGCGTGACGCCGATCAGCTCGAGGCTCTCGAACGACGGAGCGGGGGGTGGCGGCAGGGTCCGCAGCTCGGGCGCCAGCTTCAGGCCGAGCTCTTCCACCTTGCGCAGCGAAACCCTTGCGCGGCCGAAGATCGGGATCATGTCCAGGAGGACCACGATGGGTGCCCGCATATAGAGGAAGGTCAGCGTATAGCCCGCGAGGAGGCTCAGCTCGACCTCCCGGAAGGCGGGCAGCGCATAGAGGATTGCGCCGATGAACAGGAAGTAGAGGACCTGGCTCCAACTGTTGCTCAGGGCGTAGATCCGGGACGAGAGGAAGTTGTTCTGCCGGTAGGAGTCGGACGTCTTCTCCAGCGGCCCTGACAGGAAGACCTCGCGGCGGCGCGGGTGGAGCTTGAACTCCTTGATACCGCTCGTGAGCGCGCGGAAGTGCCCGATCAGGGCATCCCACTCCTCCCGCGAGCGCTGCAGGAACTTGACTGCCCTTCCCTCCGGGATCCGGATGCTCGCCACCGCCAGCGCCAGGTAGAGAATCAACAGAATCAGCAGCTCCGGAGAGAGCCATCCCAGATAGAGGATGCAGCCCAGCAGGATCGCAGAGTTGATGCACAGGGGTGGGAGAAAGATGAGCGCCTGCGCAACGTTGTTGAGGTCCTGGGTGAGGGCCGCGAAGACCCGGTCGCCTCCCCCGTCCTCGATCTCGCGCAGGGGGGTGCCGATGAACTGGCGGCAAAGCCGCAGGCGCAGGTCGTAGACCACCTGCTGCGACAGCCGGATGGCGATGAGCCTGGAGACGTAGCCGGTGGCCAGCGTGATGGCGACCAGGCCGCAGAAGCTGCCTACCGCCACCGCGAAGGGCAACTGGCGCTCGCCGTTCAGATGGGAATTGATCAGGGCGAGCAACGCTGCGCTGCCCACGCCCCCGATCGCTCCGACGATCAAGGCAGCGCAGAGGAGCCGGGGAGAATAGCGCAGGAAAAATCGGAAGATCTTCATGAGATGGACGCTCCTGGGGCTTCTCTTAAATGAACCTTCATTCGTTCGGCGAGGAGATTCACGTACGGCTCGCGGACGAGGCTGAAGTGAGTCCCTCCGACGGGCTCGATCTGGAGCTGCGGAAGGGTCTCCTTCCAGGCTTCCGGTGCCTCGGGCGGGGCTTGCTCGGGGGTGAAGAGCACCACATTGCCGCGGTAAGGCCGGACCTGGTGCCTTTGCATCGCCTGGACGTTGGCGCGGAACACGGCCAGACGCCGCTCCAGGAGCTGAAGGTCCATGTCGGGCGGGAGCAGACGCTCGGCCCAGGCCTTTTCGAGGATCCAGGAGAGACGATGGTCCGGAGCCAGCCCGGCCACCTCCTCGGGCGAGAGCTGAAGGAGGTCGCTGCGCACGCCGATCTCCTGGGCGAAGGCGGCCAGCAGGCGCAGGTCGTCCTCCGGACCGGGAGCCGCGGCGGCCGGCACGCGTGTGTCGAGCAGGGCCACCAACCCGACGCGCTCACCTTCGTTCTCCAGGCGCCGGGCCATCTCCAGCGCGACCAGGCCGCCCATCGACCATCCGCCGATCCGGTAAGGTCCGGCCGGCTGGACCGACCTCACCGCGCTGAGATGGATTGCGGCCAGGTCCTCGACGCTGGCCAGGGGCTCGCCCTCGCCCTCGATACCCGGCGCTTGGAGCCCGTAGAAGCGCCAAGGGGCGAGGCGCCGCGCCAGGGGTACGTAGCCGAAGACGTCACCGGCTCCCGGATGAACGAAGAACAGGGCCTCCGCGCCTGTGCCAATGGAGATCTCGACCAGCGACGAGGAGCGCGGTGGCGCCGCTTGACGCAGCAGGAGGGCGAATCTTTCCACGGTATCGGCCCGGAACAGGGCGGCCAATGGAAGGTCCCGGCCGAACCGCCGCCGAATCCGGGTGATCAGCTTGATGGCCAGCAGCGAGTGCCCGCCGAGATCGAAAAAGCTGTCGCCTATGCCGACGGAGGCGACCCCGAGCACCTCCTCCCAGATCCTCTGCAGCTCGAGCTCGACGGCATCCCGCGGCGCCATCGAGTCCTCTTCCTCACCCCGTTGCTCCGGCGCCGGCAGGGCTCGCCGGTCGATCTTGCCGTTGGGAGTCAGCGGGAGAGAATCCAGGAGCACGAAGGCGGAGGGCACCATGTACTCGGGCAGGGTTTGCCGCAGGTGGGACCGCAGCTCGGCCTCGCCGGCGGAAGCGCCCTCGTGCAGGACGGCATAGGCCACGAGGCGCTGGTCGCCCGACCGGTCCTCCCGTGCGAGCACCACCGTCTGGTCGACAGCCCCATGCCGGCGCAGCGCCGTCTCGATCTCTCCGAGCTCGATGCGGAAGCCCCTGACTTTGACCTGGTGGTCGGCTCTGCCGAGAAAGCCCAGTCGGCCGTCGGGCAGGTGCCGGGCCAAGTCGCCGGTGCGGTAGAGGCGTGCTCCCGGTGGACCGAACGGGTCGGGGACGAACCTCTCTGCCGTGAGATCCGGGCGGCCCAGATATCCCCTGGCCAGGCCCTCTCCTCCCAGGAAGAGTTCTCCCGGCGAGCCGATCGGGGCAAGGCCGCCGCGCGGGTCGAGCACGTGGGAGCGGGTTCCGGAGATCGGCCGTCCAATCGGGCAGAGGGCTCCGGGCTCCGGGTCCATCCTCGCCCAGGTCGAGTAGGTCGTATCCTCCGACGGACCATAGAGGTTGTACACCTCGCGCACCGTGCCGAGACCCTGGATCTGCTCGACCAGAGGTGGCGGCAGAGGCTCGCCGGCGAGGTTGACCGTGACCACGGAAGAGGGTATCCCGCCGGAGCGGACCAGCTCGGCGATGGCCGAGGGTACGGTGTTGACCAGGGTGACGCGTCGGGCGGCGGGCAACTCGGGCAAGGCGAGGGCGTTGGCGGCGAGGATCACCGCCCCTCCGCGGGTCAGCGGGACGAAGATCTCGAAGATGGACAGGTCGAAGCAGATCGAGGTCGCGGCGAGAACGCCCGCGATCTGCTGCGCAGCATAGACCTCCTGTGCCCAGTGGAGCAGGGCCGAGGCGCTGCGGTGTGCGATGGCCACGCCCTTGGGCCTGCCCGTCGAGCCGGAGGTGTAGATGACATAGGCGAGGTTGTCGGGACAGGCCCGGCCGTCCGGTGCCGCGGCGCTCTGCCGGTCCAGCAGCTCGCCATCCATCAGCACGTAGCGGCCTGCCGTCGCTGGAACGACTTCGGCCAGGGCGCTTTCGGTGACGATCACGGGCGCCGCCGAGTCCTCCAGCATCAGGCGCAGCCGCTCGGCAGGATAGGCCGGATCGAGGGGCACATAGGCGCCCGCGGCCTTGAGCACTCCCAGGATCGCCGCGATCATCCTGGTGCTGCGCTCCAGGCAGATCGCCACCGGGACCTCGGGGCCGACTCCGAGCTCGCGCAGGTGGTTGGCCAGCCGGTTGGACCACCGATCCAGCTCGCCGTAGCTGATCTCGCGCTCGCCGTCGACGACGGCGACGGCCTCGGGCGATCGTGCCGCCTGAGCCGCGAACAGCTCTTGCAGGCAGCGGGGCTCCTCGCTGCCCGGCCGGCCGGTGTCGTTCCATTCGACCAGGAGCTGCGCGCGCTCGGGCTGCGTCAGCACGGGCAGCTCGGAGATCCGCCGTTGCGGATCGGAAGCCAGCGAGCCCAGCAACGCCTCCAGGTGACGCAGCATCCGGCGCACGCTCGGCGCATCGAACAGCTCGGTCCGGTACGACAGCGCCAGGCCCAGGCCCCCGCCGCGCCGCTCCTCGACGCCGAGCGTCAGGTCGAACTTCGCCGCCTCCATCTCATCGGTCGTGCCCAGCCGTCCTGTTTGCAGCCCGCTCAGGCCGGCGCTCCCGGCCTGGCCGGCGTTCTGGAGCACCAACATGACCTGGAACAGGGGAGAGTTGGCGAGGCTGCGCTCGGGCTTGATCTCCTCGACGAGCTTTTCGAAAGGCAGGTCCTGGTGCGCGTGGGCATCGAGCACCACCTCGCGCACCCGGCGCAGCATCTCGCTCATGCCGGGGTCTCCCGACAGGTCGCAGCGCAGCACCAGGGTGTTGACGAAAAAGCCGATCAGTCCTTCGATCTCGAGCCGGCTGCGCCCGGCGACAGGCGTGCCCACGCTGACGTCCTGCTGGCCCGTGAGGCGGCCCAGAAGAGCCTGCCAGGCTGACAGCAGGACCATGAACAGCGTCACTCCCTGCCGGCGTGACAAGGAGCGCAGCGTCTCGGCCAGGTCTTCGCCGAGCCGGAGGCGCTCGGCCCTGCCGGCGCTGCCCTGCACGGCCGGCCGCGGGCGATCCGTCGGCAGCTCCAGGAGGTGGGGAGCCCCGGCCAGGCGCTCCCGCCAGTGGTCGATCTCGGCCGCGAGCACCGCCCCGGTGAGCCAGCTGCGCTGCCAGGAGGCGAAATCCGGATACTGGATCGGCAGCTCGGGCAGAGGCGAAGGCCGGCCGGAGCGGCCCGCCTCGTAAAGCGCCCCCAACTCGCGCCACAGGATGTCCATCGACCAGCCGTCGCTGGCGATGTGGTGCACGGTCAGCAGCAGGGCATGCTCCTCCTTGCCGAGATGCACCAGCAAGACGCGCAGCATCGGATCCCGGCCCAGGTCGAATGCCCGCCGTGCCTCCAGCCGGACCAGCCGCCCAAGCTCCCGCTGCCGTGCCTCGGGCGCGAGGCCCGCGAGATCGAGCTGCGGCAACGGCGGATCTCCGGCCGGCCGGATATCCTGGAACGGCTCGCCCTCGATGGCCGCGAAGACCGTGCGCAGCGACTCGTGCCTCCGCACCAGCTCGCGCAGCGCGGCCTGCAGCACGGCTGGATCGAGACCTCCTTCGATATGCAGCGCCAGCGGGATGTTGTAGGTCCAGCCGGCCGGCTCGAGCTGGTCCAGGAACCAGAGCCGCTGCTGAGCGAATGACAGGGGCAATCCCTCCCGGCGGTCCTGGCGCTGGATTTCCGGCACCTGCCCAGGCATCTGCCCGACATTGGCCGAGAACCTCGCCTCGCCGATCCGGCGCGCCAGCCGGGCCACCGTCGGTGTCTCGAACAGTGTCCGCAACGGCAGGTCCACGGCGAACGCCGAACGTATCCGCGAGATCACCTGCGTAGCCAGCAGCGAATGGCCGCCCAGCTCGAAAAAGCTGTCCGTGACTCCGACCTGCTCGCGGCCCAGGACCTCCGCCCAGATCCCAACCAGGATCTCCTCCTCCGGCGTCCGTGGTGCCACCGAGCCTTCTCCCTCACCCCGTTGCTCCGGCGCCGGCAGGACCCGCCGGTCGATCTTGCCGTTGGGGAGGTACGAAAGCGATTCCACCACCACATAGAAGGGAGGCACCATGAAGCTGGGTAGGAAGCGCCCCAGAAACTCGCGCAGCTCGGACCCTCTCACGAGGGAGCCCGTCTGCGGGACTACGTATGCCACTAGGCGCTTACCACCGGAGGGGGAGTCCAGGACGCTCACTACCGCGTCGTGAATCTCCGGGTAGCGGCGCAACGTCGACTCGATCTCGCCCAACTCGATTCGGAAGCCCCGCACCTTGACTTGGTGATCTACGCGTCCGAGGAACTCCAGGTTTCCATCGGGGACGTGGCGTGCAAGGTCACCGGTACGGTAAATCCGCCCGCCTGGCTCGCCTCCGAATGGATCCGGCATAAACCGCTCGGCCGTCAGCTCCGGCCGCCCCAGGTAGCCGCGTGCCAGCCCTTCGCCACCCAGGAAGAGCTCTCCCGGGACACCGATCGGGACCGGCCAAAGCCGCGGGTCGAGGACGTAGGTCACTCCATTCGCCAAGGGCCGCCCAATGGGCACCGATCGCTGGCCAGGAGAATGGCACACCCACTCCGTCACATCGATAGAAATCTCGGTAGGGCCGTACTGGTTGCGCAGTGGCACCGCGGCCCGGGAGAAGAACCGGTCGCGCAACTCAGTCGTGAGGGCCTCGCCGCCAGAGAACACGAAGCGCAGGTTCCGACACGTCTCGATCTGCTCCTCGTCAAGAAACGCTTGCAGCATCGAGGGGACAAAATGAACGAGCGTGATTCGCTCCTCACGGATCGTCTCCACGAGATAAGCGCTGTCGCGGTGCCCGCCGGGCCGGGCGAGGACGACACAGGCTCCTGTGAGGAGAGGCGCGAAGCACTCCCAGACCGAAAAATCGAAACTGAAAGAGGCTTTCTGGAGCACGCGGTCGAAGGCTGTAACCGGATAAGCCCGCTGGGCCCAGGCAAGGCGGTTCATGATACCGCGGTGACGGACCATTACACCCTTCGGTCTGCCGGTGGACCCGGAGGTGTAAATCACATACATGAGGTGATCGGGGTCGGTAAGCTGCGGAGGTGGTCCAAAGCGCTCCGGCGTATTGGAGTGCTCGTCTTCATCAAGCCACAGGGTATGGGCGGAGTGGGTCAGGATCGAAGCCAGGCGGCGCTGAGTCAGCAACACCGGCGCGCCGCAATCTTCGATCATGTAGGCCAGCCGGTCCTGGGGATATTCCGGATCCAGCGGGACGTAGGCGCCTCCGGCCTTGAGGATTGCAAGCAAGCCGACCATCATCTCCAGCGAGCGCTCGACACAGATCGCGACTCGTACCTCGGGCATCACACCCAACCCGCGCAGCACCCAGGCGAGCCGGTTGGCACGCGTGTCGAGCTCGCGATATGTAAGGCTTTTATCCTCGAAAGCTACGGCGACCGAGTTCGGGCTGAGGCCCACCTGCTCCTCGAACAGCTCGTGGATGCAGCGCTCTCCGGGGAATTTCTCCCGAGAATCGTTCCACTCGCGAAGAAGCTGGTGGAGTTCCGGGGCCGCAAGCAGCTGGAGCTCGGAGATCCGCCGCCGCGGATCCGCCGCCAGCGTCCCAAGCTGCACTTCTATCTGACGCAGCATCCGCCGCGCGCTCGGCGGATCGAACAGCTCCGTCCGATACGACAGCGCCAGCACTAGGCCCCCGCCACGCCGCTCCTCCACGCCCAGCGTCAGGTCGAACTTCGCCGCGTCCAGATCGCCCACCTCCAGCCGTGACGTATGCAAGCCGCTAAGCCCGAGGCTCCCATCGCGGCTTGCCTGCTGTAGCAGAAGCGATACCTGAAACAGAGGCGAATGGGCGAGGCTGCGCTCGGGTTTGAGTTCCTCGACCAGCTTCTCGAATGGCAGGTCCTGGTGCGCTTGGGCATCGAGCACCACTTCGCGTGCTCGGTGCAGCAACTCGCCGAAGCCAGGATCACCCGACAGATCGCAGCGCAGCACCAGCGTGTTGACGAAGAAGCCGATCAATCCTTCCAGCTCAAGCCGGTTGCGCCCGGCGATGGGCGTGCCTACGCTGACGTCCTCCTGCCCCGTGAGGCGGCTCAGAAAGGTCTGCCAGGCTGACAACAGGACCATGAACAGCGTCACCCCCTGCTGACGCGACAAGGCGCGCAGCGCTTCGGCCAGGTCTTCGTCGAGGCGTAGACGCTCGACTCGGCCGGCGCTGCCCTGCACGGCCGGACGCGGGCGGTCCGTCGGCAGCTCCAGGATGTGGGGGGCTCCCGACAGCCGTTCCCGCCAGTGGTCGATCTCTGCCGCGAGCACCTCCCCCGCGAGCCAGCTCCGCTGCCAGAAGGCGAAATCCGAGTACTGGATCGGCAGCTCCGGCAGAGGTGAAGGCCGGCCGGAGCGGCCCGCCTCGTACAGCGCCCTCAACTCGCGCCACAGGATGTCCATCGACCAGCCGTCGCTGGCGATGTGGTGCATGGTCAGCAGCAGGGCATGCTCCGTCTCGCCGAGATGCACCAGCAAGGCGCGCAGCATCGGATCCCGGCCCAGGTCGAACGCCCGCCGTGCCTCCAGCCGGGACAGCCGCCGAAGCTCCCGTTGCCGCGCCTCCGGCGCGAGGCCCGCGAGGTCGAGTTGCGGCAACGGCGGATCTCCGGCCGGCCGGATGTCCTGGAACGGCTCGCCCTCGACGGCCGCGAAGACTGTGCGCAGCGACTCGTGCCGCCGCACCAGCTCGCGCAGGGCGGCCTGCAGCACGGCTGGATCGAGGCCTCCTTCGATGCGCAGCGCCAGCGGGATGTTGTAGGTCCAGCCGCCGGGCTCGAGCTGATCCAGGAACCAGAGCCGCTGCTGGGCGAACGACAGCGGCAATCCCTCTCGCCGGTCCTGGCGCAGGATCTCCGGCACCTGCCCGATATTGGCCGAGGCCCTCGCCTCGCCGATCCGGTGCGCCAGACGGGCCACCGTCGGCATCTCGAACAACGTCCGTAGCGGCAGGTCCACGCCGAACGCCGAACGTATCCGCGAGATCACCTGCGTGGCCAGC
>DASUNJ010000138.1:0-2483 GCA_036277235.1 Thermoanaerobaculia bacterium
CGCGCGTTGCCGAAGTCCTGCTTCCCCGCGGCTTGGGCGAAGATCTCCTCCGCCCTCGCCAGGGTACCCTCCGCCAGCTCGATCCCCGCCTCGCGCGCCATCCGCTGGAAGATCTCCGACAGCTCCGCCGACTTGTAGTCCGGGAATGCGATGTAGGTCTTGAAGCGGCTGCGGAGGCCGGGGTTGGAGCCGATGAAGTAGGACATCTCGTCCTCGTAGCCGGCGACGATCACCGCGAACTGGTGGCGGTGGTCCTCCATCGCCTTCACCAGCGTGGCGATCGCCTCGTGGCCGAAGTCGACGTCGCTGCTCGGCGTGAGGGCGTACGCCTCGTCGATGAAGAGCACCCCCGGCCGCGTCTTGTCGATCAGCTCTTTCGTCTTGATCGCGGTCTGGCCGACGTAGCCTGCCACCAGGTCCGCGCGGGTGGACTCGGTGAACTTCGACCCGGGAAGCGCCCCGGCCGCGGCGTAGAGCCGCGCGATGATCCGGGCGACGGTCGTCTTCCCGGTTCCCGGCGGACCCGTGAACACCAGGTGCAGGCCGGGATTCACGGGCTTGAGCCCCGCCTTCTCCCGCTCCGTGTTCGCCTGCACCACCGCGATGATCTTGCGGACCTGGGCCTTGACCGGATCGAGCCCCACCAGGGCGTCGAGCTCGGCCAGGATATCGGCGACCGTCTCGGCGCCGCTCTTGGCGGCAGCCTGGCCGGCCTCGGACTGGGTCGCCCCCTGCTCGGCCGTCTGCGCCTGCGACCCGGCGGCGCCCGTGCCCGACGGATCGTCCGTCGTCTCGAACGCCTTCAGGAGGACGGCGATCGCCTCGTCCTCCGTCTTGAGGGAGTCGAGGACCGCCGTGGCGGCCTCGGTCATCGCCGGCGACCCGTACGCGTTGCCGCGGGGGTCCAGCGCGCTCTTGGCGGGCGCGAAGCACGCCGCGCACTCCGGGCGCTCACGGAAGCGCCGGGCGAGCGCGAAGTACACGTGGCGCGGCTCCACCTCGGCATGGGAGTACGCCTTGGCCGCCGACACCGCCCCCTCGTGGATCACCGTGCGCAACAGCATGGACTCACCTCACGCGTAGTCGGCCAGGCGCTTGCCGCCGAACTTCCCCTTCAGCTCGTCGTCCAGCCGGTCGGCCGTTCCCAGCATGGCATACATCGCCGACGACAGCTCCTCCTCGTCCAGGTAGTCGCCCAGCAGGGTGTGCGACATCCCCAGGAACAGCTTCCCCGGGGTGGTGGGGTCGTCCTGCGCGTACACGCGCCCGAAGAAGAAGTTGCCGCCCTCCCGCGCGACCCACTCGTACACGCCCGGCGCGGGATCGACCTCCCAGAGGATGGGGCAGGAGAGGCGGACCAGCGACGCCGGGTCTCCGTCCTTGTTGGTGCCCCAGTCCTGGACGCTCACGTTCACCCGGGTGCTCACGTCCGTGAAACTCACGACGATCGTGCTTCCCTCCAGCTGGATGCGCAGCCCCATCGGTCCCGTCAGGAGCCGCTGCACCTTCATCATCGTCTGGTCGACGTCGGCCACGGAGTCCTCCCCTCGTGTGAGCGTGAATGCGGCGATGCCCGGCATGGTTCGGAGCATGGCATCCGGAGGGGAACCGCGCAAGGCGTCCGGCCCTAGCGGCCGATGCGTGCCGGGAGGATGGGGCAAGCGAACGTCCGCCGCTCCGCCTCCGTTACCCGGTCTGCCCGGCCGGCCGGTCCGGCGCTTCGCAGTTGATCAACCAGGGTATCCCGAACCTGTCGACGACCATGCCGAAGCGGGCAGCCCAGAACGTCTCTTCGAGCGGAACCACGATCCGGCCGTCCCTGCAGAGCTCGGAGAAGATCCGCTCGGCCTCGAGCGTATCCGTGAGCTGGAGCGAGAGGGAGAAGCCCTTCGGCGCCTCGTACTGGTCCGGCGCCACGTCGGCGCCCATGAGCGTTTGCCCTCCAACCGTCAGGCTGCCGTGCATCACCTTGTCCGACCAGTCGGCGGGGACTGGTCCGCAAGCGGCGACCCCGCATACGGGAAGATCGGTCCGAGCTGCGCGCCGAGGCACCGTTCGTAGAAATTGAACGCTGCCTCGCATTCTCCCTTGAAGCTCACATACGGGTTCATCTGCATGGTGGACCTCGTGCCGCGAATGGTTGCAGGATCGGGAGATCCAGGGTGATGGCTAGACGTGCTGATCCACCAGGACGGGGTTGCCGTCCGGATCGACCGCCATGAAGTACGCCGGCCCCGTCGTCGTCTCGTCCGCCTCGGCCACGAGCTCGACTCCCTGGTCCTTCAGCTGCCGCTGGAGCTCGCGGACGTCGGTGAACTCCTCGAGGGGATTCGCGCTACTGTCCCAGCCAGGATTGAAGGTCAGGGTATTGCGGTCGAACATCCCCTGGAACAGGCCGATGACGGCCTCGCCATTCTTCAGGATGAGCCAGTTGTTCGAGGCATCGCCTCCGAACACCGTGAAGCCGAGCTTCTCGTAGAAGG
>DASUNJ010000139.1:0-5228 GCA_036277235.1 Thermoanaerobaculia bacterium
AATTATTCGCCAACGCGCATACGAGATACCGTTTCCGATAGAGATCTCGTTTGACGCTGCCCCCTTGCAGACTTACCTGCCAATAACAGGTGGGCCGGTCAGGTACGATGAGATCGAGTTCATATTGCCCGATGGCGAAATCATTTACCTAAGAGAGATCATCGCCTCACTCGGCTGTAGGCTTGAAGAGGAGCAGGTCACTTTGCCATGTCGCTTGAGCCTTGAGCTTCCGGAAGGAGCAAGGATTAAGCATCCTGCGGGCGAACTGTACGTCCCCGTGAGAAGCGCGTCATTCTTTTTCGTGAAGCTGCGTTTCAACGAATCAAGTCGAGTTGATTCACCGCCGGAGACTTTGGGTTATGTGTTTTCTGATATCTTACGGGGCGAGATCAACCGAATAGAGCCTGAGCGCGTAACCTCTGCGCTGAGAAGGCATTATGAGGGGAATTTGGCCCCGGGGAAAGGTGAAACGACCGAGTGACAAGAGGGTCTTACTTTATTCTTGATCAACGGAGCCGCTGCCATTTGGGTCACTTGGGCGGCGGTTACCCCACCTCGTTACGAAGTCTTCGCCTCTATCGCAACTCGATGGGCATCGTGAGAGTGCTGTGGCGGGTCACTCAATAGAGGATGGCTTCAGCCCGACTAAGCCCCGAAGAGCTCCCGCACCGCCCCGCAGACCCGCTCGTGCTCCTCGTTGGTGAGCTCGGGGAAAATGGGGAGGCAGAGCACTTCTGTTGCCGCGGCGGTGGCTACGGCGAGATCTCCGGGTTGCACTTGGATCTTCCCTTCCATCGCGGGCTGGTGGTGCAGCGGGGAAGGGTAGTGGACCGCCGAGGCCACGCCTCGCGACTTCAGGTGCTCCATGAGCTCGTCCCGGCGCGCGGTGCGGATCGTGTACTGGTGGTAGACCGAGAGCGCTCCGGGCGGATCGGGGATCAGGCGAATGTCCCCGACGCCGTTGAAGGCTCCGTGATAGCGGCAGGCCAGCTCGCGGCGGCGGGTGTTGTCCTCTTCGAGCAGCTCGAGCCGGCAGTTCAGGACCGCGGCCTGGAGGCTGTCGAGACGGCTGTTCGTCCCCACTTCGACATGGTGGTAGCGGCCCTTCTGGCCGTGGTTCGCCAGCAGGTGGACCTTGGCGACCAGGTCCTTGTCGTTGCCGGTCACGGCGCCGCCATCTCCGTAGCAGCCCAGGTTCTTCGTGGGATAGAAGCTCCAGGCGGCGAGGCTGCCGAAGCCTCCGACCCGCTTGCCCTTCCAGGCGGCGCCCTGGGCCTGGGCTGCGTCCTCGATCATCCAGATGCCATGTTTTTCGCAGAGGGCCAGGGTGGCGTCCACGTCGATCGGCCGGCCGTAGAGGTGGACGGGGAGGAGCCCCACGGTCCGGTCGGTGACCCGCCGGGCCGCGTCCTCGGGGTCGAGGTTCAGGGTCTCGGGATCGACGTCGGCGAAGACCGGCACGCCTCCCAGCAGGAGAACGGCCTCGGCCGTGGCGAAGAAGCTGAAGGCCGGGACGATCACCTCGTCGCCGGGGCGCAGGTCCAACGCACGCAGGGCTAGCACCAGGGCGTCGGTGCCGTTGGCGAGCGCGGTGCAGGCCTCCACCCCCAGGTAGCCGGCGAAGGCCGCCTCGAATTCTCGGACCTCGGGGCCCAGGATGAACGAGCTCTCGGACAGGATGCGCTGCCAGCGCTCTTCGAGCTTGGGCGCGATGCGGCGATGGACTCGGGGCAGGTCCAGGATCGGGACATTCGGTACGTTCACGGGGCGGGATTGTATGACACCACCCTGTAGACCACGATCTCGTCGTCGCCCATGGTGATGTTGTCCGGGATCTCCAGCCGGTGAATCGCCTGGAAGCGCGGGTCGGAGTCCAGCGCCTTCAGCCATTTGGGGAAGACGACGACGTAGTCCGGCCGCCTCCGAACAATGGCCTCGGCCATCGCTTCCGCCCAGGGCATGCCGGTCTCGGCCATGATCCGGCCCACCTCCTGCCGGATCTCGGGGTTGGCGATCCCCGCGAGATCCAGAACCGGGTTGGGGAGCAGGAACTTGATCGCGCCGATGTCGTTGACCGCCAGCACCGCGTGCGGCGGCACCCTTCCGGCGAGCCAGCGGGCGATCTTCACGTCGCTGTCTTCCACATTGGCCACGTTGCGGGCGTAGCGCATCGCCCCCTGGGCGAAGCTCCAGAGAGCGGTCGCGAGGATCAGCCCGGCGAGGAGCGCTCCCAGGGGACGCCTCCTCAGCGCCCTGGCCGCCGGTTCCAACCCCAGCATCCCGAGGACGATCACCACCGGCAGCAGGGGGAAGTAGTAGCGGCCGAAGTTGCCCATGAGCTTCGTGGGTCCCGGCGCCAGCAGCGAATAGGCGAGGGGCAGTCCCAGCACCCAGAGGGCGGGGAGCAGCCCGCAGTCTTTGCGGCGGTCATCGCGAGTGCCCAGCCGGGCGATCAGCGCGACGATCCCGGCGCCCGTCAGGAGCGCCAGGAACGGTTGCGAGCGGAAGAAGACGCCGATCACCGTGTACAGATAGGCGAGATTGGGCAGCATCTGGCGCAGCCCGGCCCCCTTGGCGCCGAAGGTCGTGGGCAGGAAGGAGCCCCCCGCCCAGCGGTAGGCCAGGAGCGGCCCGATCAGGGCCAGGACGGCGAAGACGATCCCCACCAGGATCGGCCGCAACGGGGGGCGCCGCCAGACCAGCTCGTCCTCTTCCCGGTCGAAGACGAGCAGGCGGTCGAGGAGCGCCAGGACCAGGAGGAGCAAACCCTCGGGCCGGGCCAGCGAAGCCACGGCCAGCACGGCGACGGAGAGCGGCGGAGCTTCCGGACGCCGCCGCTCGCGCATGTGGAGCAGCAGGCCCCAGAGGGAGAGGAAGACGAAGAGCGGGACCTCCATGCCCGACAGCGCCGACCAGACCAGCCAGCTCGTGGTCAGGATCAGGAAGGCGGCCATGCCGGCGAGGCCGCGGCCGAGCCCCAGCTCCCGCGCCAGGCGCCAGGCCGCCGAGACGCCGGCCGCGTGAAAGGCGATGCCCAGGAGCTTGGTCCAGGCCAGGATGTTCCCCGGCAGCGGGAAGAGCAGGGAGAGCAGCGCGGTCCAGAGCGGCGCGGTCGAGCCGGTCACCAGCTCCCCGGGGTTGTACGAGAGGCCCCAACCCGCCGCCAGGTTGCGCGCGAACTGGAGGTGGATCCAACTGTCGTCCAGGGGGAATCCCAGCCCGCCCACCAGGAAGAGCTCGGCGCCCAGGTAGACCAGGCAGGCCGCGACCGACGCCGGCACCAGCCAGCGCGGCGGAGAGGAGGTGGTCTCTTTCATGTTGGGGTTCAAGCCGGGGTGGAGCATACAGGACCTATTGACCTATTATCATGCGCGCCGATGCCACGACGAATCTGGACGCCTTTCCAACGCCGCCGGCGCGCGGCTGCCCGCGCCGCCCTCTATGGGAGCCTGATTCTCGTAGCGGGGATCTCCTGGCTGCTCGTCTCCTGGCTCAACCGGCCGCTCGAGGGCACGGTCCTGGAGAAGTGGGCCGAGACCGACTACCGCAGCCTGCCCGAGGTCCAGCTCCTGCGCGACTACGTGCGGATCGACACCAGCGAGGCCACCGGCGACGAGATCGAGGGCGCGCGTTTCCTCGCCGCCCGGCTGGAGAAGGCCGGTATCCCTTCGCGGTTGGAGATCGTGGGTGAGGGCAAGGCGAACCTCTATGCCCTGCTCGAAGGGGAGGACCCCCGGCCGCTCGTGCTCCACAACCACATCGACGTGGAGAACGTGAAGCCGAAGGAGTGGTTCCATCCCCCGTTCGAGGCGTTCATCGACCCGCCGTGGATGTACGGCCGCGGCGTGTTCGACATGAAGAGCGTGGCCATCGCCCAGCTCCTCGCCATGATCGACCTCAAGGAGAACGGCTCGCCCGGCCGGCGGTTGCGGCGTTCGGTCCTCTTCCTGGCCACGAGCAGCGAGGAGCGCGGCAGCCGCCTGGGCGTGCGCCGCCTCCTGGCCGAGGACCCGGAGAGGGTGCGCGCCTTCTGGGCCGTGCTCACCGAGGGCGGCGTGGTCGAGGCGCGGGCGCGCGACGACATCAAGTTCTGGGGAACCGAGATCGGCCAGAAGCGCTACGTCGACCTCCTCGTCTGTGCCGCGGAGCGGGAGCCTCTGGACCAGCTCCGGACCACGCTCAGGGAGATCGGCTACACCCAGACCGACCTCCGGATCGTCCCCGAGGTGCGGGAGGTGCTGAAAGCCTACGCAGCCACCCGCGACCGCGGCGACCTCCGCGACCTGCTGGAGAACCCGGACGCCACCATCCGGGACGCCGCCGCCTTCCGCAAGCTGCCGGCCTATCTGCAATCCTTCTTCCGCAACGAGGCGGTGCCCTTCCAGGTGCGCGAGGCTCCCGGCGGCGGCTGGCAGCTCCTGATCAAGATCCACCTCCTGCCTGGCGCGAAGCTGGAGGAGGAGCTCCCGAAGCTCGTGCCGCCCTGGATGCTCGCCGGCCTCAGCTACACCCTCGACGAGCCGCCTGCCGTGGCGAGCAGCTCCACCGCGCACCCCGCCTATCGCGCCATTGCCGAGACCCTGGCGGAGCGCTACCCCGAGGCGCCCACGGGGCCGTATTTCCTGCCATGGACCGCCACCGATTCGCGCTTCTTCCGGTCGGCCGGCGTACCCTCGTACGGCTTCTCCCCCTTCCTCATCATGAACACCGACACGCTGCAGGTGGACAAGGCCAACGAGCGCTTCGCGCTGCCCGGGTTCGTGGACGGAGTGCGGGTCTATCGCGACCTCGTCCGCCGGCTCGTCCTCGATCCCGGACGGTGATTGCGCCGGGTGACACTGGATGTCACCGGCGGCGTTCGAGCGCTGTCACTTTTTGTCGGGCTTTCGTGGGCAACACACGAAGAATCAATGGTTTAGGGGCTGGCATCGCCCCTGCTATAGCTCTGGACGAACGGAAATTGGCCCCAAGGAAAACAAGTTTTTGAAACCAGGGAGGAGACCGTACTCATGTTGAGCAGAATCCGGAACCGTCAGAAGGGCTTTACGCTGATCGAGCTGCTGATCGTCATTGCGATCATCGGCATCATCGCGGCGCTGCTGATCCCGAACTTCCTGGACGCGCTCCAGAAGGCGAAGCAGAAGAGGACCGTGGCCGACGTGCGCAACACCGGCACTGCCATGTTCTCCTGGCTGACCGACCAGGTGGGCGCCGCGGCCGCTGGCGCT
>DASUNJ010000140.1:0-11014 GCA_036277235.1 Thermoanaerobaculia bacterium
CCACGGGGCGTCTCTACAATGCGGCGGCGACCTCGTTGGTTACCCTCCTGTAGAGACGCCCCGTGGGGCGTCTCGGGCGGGGGCATCCCCCTATCCGTTGTCGATCAGGGCCCGGAGGATTGCGTCCTGGGCGCCGCGGGCGTCGCCGCCGACCCGGTTGAGCAGGATCGAGAAGGCGTAGGCCTTGCCCGACACCGCCTTGGCGTAGCCGGAGAGGGCCGAGACCCCTTCCAGGGTGCCGGTCTTGGCGAACACGTTGCCGGCGTAGGGCGCCTCGGCCATGCGCCGCTTCCACGAGCCCAGGTCCTCGCCCGAGTAGGGCAGCGACTGCGCGAACTCGCTGCCGGCCTCGTGGAAGAACATGTGCCGCAGCAGGATCGTCAGGTGGCGGGGCGCGGCGCGGTTCTCGCGGCTCATGCCCGAGCCGTCCGACAGCTTGAACGAGCCCTTGGGGATGCCGACGCTGGTGGCGAACTCGCCGACCGCCTTGACGCCGTCCGGCCAGCTCCCGCGGCCGCAGCGCAGCGCGCCCAGGTGCTTGGCCAGGCTCTCGGCGTAGAAGTTCTGGCTGCGCTTGTTGGTGACCCGGATTGCGGACAGCAGGTCGCTGCGGTGTACCGCCACCCGCTCCCATACCAGGCTCGGCAGCTGCTCCACGGGACGGAGCCGCCCGTCCACCCGGACCCCCTCCTCGGCGAGCGCCGCGATCAGTCCCTGGCCGAAGTAGCGCACCGGGTCGGGCACGGTCACCCAGGTCTCCACCGGGCCGGAATTGGAGCGGATGTTCCCCTTGATGAAGAGCTCTTCGCCGTTGCGGTGGATCACCACGTTCTGCCCGCCCTTGCCGATGGTGCGGGCCGTGTTGCGGAGCTGGAGGACCGGCACGTCCGGCACCAGCTCGACCTGGGCCGGCCCGCCCGCGTTGCCCGGCCAGACCCGCACCAGGACGCAGTTGTCCGAAAACGAGAGGGCGTCGACCGGCGCCTCGTACCAGCGGGTGAGCTGGTCGCGCGGCCAGTCGGGATGGACCAGCGGCGGATCGAAGAGCCCGTGATCCAGGTAGACGTCGCCCGCGATCCGCTCCACTCCCCTGTCCCGCAGCGCCCGCGCCCACTCCCGGAAGGGGGCGAAGGAGTCACCCGCGTAGTCGCGGCCCGAGATCTGCGGGTCGCCGCTCCCCACCACGCCCACGGGGCCGTCGAGCACCCCGTCCTTCACCGGTCCGTGCATCACGAACCGGGTCTCGAAGGCGTAGCCCGGCCCGAACGCGTCCAGGATGGCCGCCGTGGTGAACAGCTTCGTGTTGGAGGCGATCACCCGAGGCTCGTCGGGGTTGTAGCCGTAGACCGACTCGCCGGTGTCGAGGTCCACGATGTGGACGCCGAGCGCCGAGGTGACCCGCAACGCCTGGGCCACCTGCACCTCGACAGCCTGGTGCAGCGCGGGAGTGGACGAGGTCTCGACCGGCGTCTGCGGGCCGAGAAGCAAGGCGATGAAGGCGAGCGTCAGGACGGCGAGCTTGCTGCGAACCATTTGAGTCAGTGTAGCAAAGGACATGCCCCGGAAAGGACTCAAAGGACTCAAAGGACCAAAAGGACGCCGGAACCGTCCTTTGAGTCCTTTGAGTCCTTTAAGTCCTTGCTGTCCTTTACAGCAGCATCCCGGCGATCGTGGCCGTCTGGAAGGTCGCCAGCGAGCCGGCGATCATCGCTTTCAATCCCAGGCGCGCCAGATCGCCCTTGCGCTCCGGCGCCATGGCGCCGATGCCGCCGATCTGGATCGCGATCGAGGAGAAGTTCGCGAACCCGCACAGGGCATAGGTGGCGATGATCCGCGAGCGCTCCGAGAGCATGTTGGCGGCCACCATGTCCTGGAGCCTGGCGTAGCCCACGAACTCGTTGATCACGGTCTTGATGCCGAGCAGCGTCCCGACCTCGTCGGCCTCGGCCCAGGGCACGCCCATGACCCAGGCCAGCGGCCGGAACAGGAAGCCGAAGATCGACTCCAGGGTCATGATGTAGCCGAACCAGCCCGCGACCGTGGCGATGAGGCCGTTGATCAGGGCGATCACGGCGATGAAGGCGATCAGCATGCCCGCCACGTTGAGGGCCAGCTTGAGCCCCTCGGCCGCCCCGTCGGCCGCGGCATCGATGATATTGGTCCAGGGCCGCGCGACCTCCAGGGTCACCACGCCGGCCGTATTGCTGGCTTCGCGCTCGGGGAACATGAGCTTGGCCATGAGCAGGCTGGCCGGAGCCGACATGACGCTCGACGCGATCAGGTGGCCGGCGTTCACCCCCATGCCCACGTAGGCCGCGAGCACGCCGCCGGCGATGTTGGCGAAGCCGCCGGCCATGACCGCCATCATCTCGGACTGCGTGAGGCTGGGCACGTAGGGGCGGATCAGCAGCGGCGCCTCGGTCTGGCCGACGAAGACGTTCACCGCCGAGGCCAGCGACTCGGCACCGGAGGTGCCCATCACCTTCATCATGATCTTGGCGAAGATCTTGACGATCCATTGCAGCACGCCCAGGTAGTAGAAGATCGTGATCAGGCTGGAGAAGAAGATGATCGTGGGGAGCACGCTGAAGGCGAAGAAGTGCTCCCGGAAATTGTCGCCGAAGACGAACGCGGCGCCGGCATCGCTGAAGCCCAGGAGCCGGGTGACCACGTTGGTCAAGCCCGCGAAGAAGATCCGCCCCCATTCGGTCCGCAGGATGATCACCGCGAAGGTGAGCTGCAGCAGGGTCCCCGTGATCACCGCGCGCCAGGGAATCCTGCGGCGGTCGTTGGACAGCGCCCAGGCGATCAAGAGCAGGACGAGCATCCCCAAGAGAGATACGAACCGCACGCGCGCCTCCTTTGGTGTGAGGGCAAATCTGTATTTTGCCGGGGCAGGCTACCGGAGGAGGCGGGGAAAGGCAAGGTGGCACAAACTGGCCTCTCCCTTGCAATCGATTTGAAGTGTAGTTGAGCGTCCGTCCCCTCCGAAGCACCTCGGAGTTCCTGAGATCTGGCCATCAACGTAGAGGAGGCATTGCATGAGAGACGACGAAAGGAATCCGAAAACCGCCGCGGGCGTGACGCCCGGCACCGCGGCCCTGGAGCACGAGGTCCACGACGCCAACCGCGACCCGGTGACCGGCGAGCCCGGCGCTCATCCCATCGGAACTGGGGTCGGCGCGGCGAGCGGCGGCACCGTAGGCGCGGTGATCGGCGGAGCGGTCGGCGGCCCTCTGGGCGCGATGGTCGGGGCAGCCGTGGGCGGCATCGCCGGCGGCCTGGCCGGCAAGGGGATCTCCGAGTCGGTGAACCCGACGGAGGAGGACGCCTTCTGGCGCGACCACTACAGCACGCGGCCCTACGCCTCGGGCCGTAGCTACGACCAGCTCCAGCCCGCCTACCGGTACGGCTGGGAGGCCCGCACCCGCTATGAAGACCGCAACTGGAACGACGTCGAGGGCGATCTCGAGCGCGATTGGACCCAGCGCCACGGCACTTCGGGCCTGGCCTGGAACGACGCCCGCAACGCCACCCGCGACGCCTGGGACCGGATCACCGACCGCTACAGCACCGGCGACCGCTCCGGCCTGCAGTCGGACGTCGGCAACACCACCGGCTATGCGGGCACCAGCTTCACCGGCGCCGGCAGTGCCGCGGGCGCCGTGGCCAGCGGCATGGCCGGTCACGAGCTCGGCACCAAGGGGCTGGCCGAGGGTCCGACCCATCTCGGCGGCTGGTCGCAGGAGGACAGCTACTGGCGGAACAACTACTCATCCCGCCCGTACTCCTCGGGCCGCACCTACGACGACCTGAGCCCGGCCTACCGCTATGGCTACGACTCCGCGAACCAGTATCGCGGCCGGAGCTGGAGCGAGGCCGAGAGCGACCTCGAGCGCGGCTGGGAGAACGCCAAGGGCGCCTCCCGCAGCGCCTGGCACGACGTCAAGGACGCCGTCCGCGACGCCTGGCACCGGGTCGAGCGGGCCACGCCCGGCGACGCCGACCGCGACGGTCGCTAGAGGGGCCAAGCCTTCATCTCCCCCCCTCTCCCGACACGGGAGAGGGGGCCGGGGGGTGAGGGAACGTGATCAAACCGCACGGATGTGCCCCGGGCTTTTTCTTTTCCCCACCCTTGCCATACACTGCCGGGACCCGCGGGGGCCGACCCGCAGTGCAGTGCCACTTTATGACTCTCACGACCTCCGAACCGATCTCCCATCTGGGCCTGCAGCTCCCGTTCGAGCGCGCCACCCTCTCCAATGGCTTGAGGGTGGTGCTCCATCCGGACCGCAGCCTCCCCCTGGTCACCGTCAACCTCTGGTATCACGTGGGCTCCAAGAACGAGCGGCCCGGCCGCACCGGCTTCGCCCATCTGTTCGAGCACATGCTCTTCCAGGGCAGCGAGCACGTCCCCGCGAACGAGCACTTCCGCTACCTCCAGCAGGTGGGCGGAGTGGCGAACGGCTCCACCTGGTACGACCGCACCAACTACTACGAGACCCTGCCGGCCCATCACCTGGACCTCGGCCTCTGGCTCGAATCGGACCGCATGGGCTTCTTCCTGCCCGCCCTGACCCAGGAGAGCCTCGACACCCAGCGCAACGTGGTCATGAACGAGCGCCGCCAGAGGGTGGACAACCAGCCCTACGGCCGCGCCAACGAGCGCATGCACGAGCTGCTCTATCCGGGGGACCATCCATACCACTGGCCGGTCATCGGGTACATGGACGACATCGCCGCCGCCACGCTGGAGGAGGTCCGGCAGTTCTTCCAGACCTACTACGCGCCGAACAACGCGGTCCTCACCCTGGCCGGCGATCTCGATCCCGACGCGGCCTTTAAGCGGGTCGAGGCCTGGTTCGGGGACATCCCGGCCGGTCCGCCGGTCCCGCCCGTCTCCGCCCCGCTCTCTCCCCTCGGCGGCGAGCGGCGCGAAGTCCTGGAGGATGACGTCAGCCTCCCTCGCATCTATCTCGGCTTCCGCGGCCCGGCCTACGGCCAGCGGGGCTGGTATGCCGCCGACCTGCTGTCCGGCGTGTTCTCCGGCGGCAAGTCGAGCGTCCTCTACCGCGACCTCGTGTACGAGCGGCAGATCGCCCAGGACGTAAGCGCCTGGATGAGCCCCTATGAAGCGGTCGCGACCTTCATGATCGTGGCCACGGCGAAGCCCGGCATCGCGATCGAGACCCTGGAGCAGGCGATCCTCGATCACGTGGAGCGCGCCGCCTCCGCGCCGCCCGCTGCCGCCGACTTCGAGCGCTCGCGCAACCGGATGCTCACCGAGCTCTACAGCGGGCTGCAGAAGCTGGACAACCGGGCAGACCTGTTCTCTCAATTTACGACTTATTTCGACGATCCCGCGGGCGTCGCGGCCGAGGCCGACCGCTACCTGGAGATCGCGCCGCGGGAGCTGAGCGACTACGCCTCCCGCTGGATGACCGAGGCCGAGCGGGTGGTGGTCACCGTCGTCCCCCGAAAGGCGAGCTGATGGCCGTCAAGTTGGATAGAACCGCTCCGCCCCCGGCCGGCGAGCTCCGCCCCTTCCGCTTCCCCGCCTTCGTCAAGCGGCCGATTCCAGGCGGACCTACGGTCTACGCCTCCCGCGTGGCAGGCATCCCCCTGGTCAGCCTGGAGCTCTCCTCGCGCGCCGGCGCCCATCACGATCCGGTCGAGCGGCCCGGCCTGGCCACCTTCACGGCATCTCTGATCGACGAGGGCACGCGGCACCGCGGCTCACTGGAGATCGCCGCCTGGATGGAGCGCCTCGGCGGCTACCTCGTCTCCGCCGCGGATTGGGATACGGGCTACGTGGCGGCCGCGATGCTGACGCAGAACGTGGACTCCGGGCTAGAGCTGCTCGCCGAGATCGCGCTGACCCCGACCTTCCCCGAGAAGGAGATCGAGCGCATCCGGCGCCAGCGCCTGGCCGAGCTGATGCGCCGCGGGTATGACCCGGGGGCCCAGGCGGACGACCGCCTGTCGGAGGTGATCTATGGCGGCACGCCCTACGCCTCCCCCCTCCTGGGGCGCGTGGAGAGCCTGTCCGTCGTGGACCGCGACGCGCTGGTGGCCTTTTACGAGCGCCACTACTCCCTCGCCGGATCGACCGTGATCGCCGTGGGCGACCTCGATCCGGACGACATCGTGCACCGGATCGAGGAGGCGCTCGTCGCGCGGCCCGGCCAGGAGCCGGCGCCGGCAGCCTCTCCGATCCACCCCGTGCCGCTCGACGGGGTCTCGATCCACATCGTGGACCGTCCCGGCGCCGCGCAGACCGAGCTGCGCCTGGGTCACGCGGGGGTGCCGCGCACGCATCCCGAGTGGGTCCCCTTGAACGTCCTCAACATGGTGTTGGGCGGCAAGTTCACGAGCCGCATCAACCTCAACCTGCGGGAGCGTCACAGCTACACCTATGGCGCGAACAGCCGGTTCTCGGGGCGGCTGGGGCCCGGGCCGTTCGTGGTGGACACGGCGGTGGCCACGGAATCGGCGGGCGCGGCCACCCGCGAGGTGCTCGGCGAGCTGCAGCGGATCCGCGAGGAGCCGGTGGAGCCTTACGAGCTGGAGGAGACCCTGAGCTACATGATCGGGGTCTATCCCTACACCCTGCAGACCATGGGGGACGTGGCCAAGCGGCTGGAGATCCTGTCGGTCTACGGACTTCCGGACGACCACTATGACACCTACCTTGATCGGCTGGCCGCAGTCACCCGCGAGGATCTGCTGAAGGGAGCGAGAGGGCACCTCCACCCGGACCGCATCGCAATCGTGGCGGTCGGCCCGGCCGACGTGCTGGTGCCGCAGCTCGAAGGGATCGGAGAGGTGACGGTCCGCCGGCGGGAGCCGGAGCTGGCCGCGGTCTAGTTCAGACTGACGGAGACTTCCCCCGAGTCCAAAACCCGCACATCGAGGATCCGAGTCTCGCCGGCACGGAAGACGCCCGCATGCGGGAAGACCTTTGCGGCCTTGTTGCGCAGAGTCACGTAGACCTGAAGGTCATTCGTTCCGATGGGCACGTCGAAGGAATCACCGGAATTGAACGGCGCCGCCTTGCGCAGGATCCTGGTGCGTTTGCCGCGGTAGGTCTGGCTGAAGATCGAATTCCCTTTGAGCAGGACCTTAACCGTCGCCTCTGGTCCTTCCGAATGCAGGTTGATGCGCACCTTGCTTACCTGAGCAACGGACTGGACCGGTTCCTGCGGCGTCGGATTGTCAGGCACTGGCAGGGGCGTGGCCGTCGCGATCTGCTGGCCCGGCGTCGGCTGCTGGCCGGGAGCCGTCCTCGGCGTCCGCTGCTTGCGCAAAAGGCTCGCCATCTCTTTCTGCGCGTCGGCCCGGATCTGGACGGCCTCGGCATGGACCGCGTCGATGGCGAGCACCGCGTCGGCCGCCGTCACCGCATCCTCGTAACGGCGATCCTCCATGGCGATCTGCGCGCTCGCGAGATGAGTCGCGATCTGCTCCGCCCGGCTGGAGCTCTCGAAATATTCCGCGAGATCGTCCTGGGTGCCGTGGACGAGGAGCCGGATCTGCGCCTTCTCCTCGGGAGTGGAGGCGAGCCGACCAGCCTCGCCGAAGACCTTGAGCGCCATGGGGTAATCCTTGGCATTCCTGTACATCTGTCCCTGCCTTACCAGGTTCAGATACCGGCCCGTCGCGGTTTCCGCCGCGACGTCGACCCCGGCGTCAGGCTTCCCCGACCACGAAATCCCGAGCAAAATCGCGGCGGCGACCAGAATCGCGACGACAGCAGCCACCCCGGCGGACAGGAACAGGCGCCGGGGCGACATCGGCTGGCGCGGCTTCCTGGGCACGGAGGGCGCAGCCGGCCTGGCCGCCGCCTGGGGGACCGCCGCGGCCGGGGACGCCGAAGACACCACGGTCGTGCCGCCCGGCGGAGTGGCATGAGGCGGCTCCATTCCCGGCGCCCAGGAAGCGATGCTCAGCGTCTCGTTGAGGTCGTCGCGCGCCGCGCTCAACATCCGCCGTAGGTCGTCCGCCATGTCCTTGGCCCGCTGATAGCGGCGGGCGGGATCCTTGTCCAGGGCCCGGTCGAGCACCTGCTCGACGCCGGGCGGCAGGTCCTTCGCGTACTCCTTGGGCGGCGTGAAGTGGTCGTAGACGATGCGGTGGCTCACCACCGTCAGGTTCTCGCCCTGGAACGGCTTGTGCCGGGTCAGCATCTCGTAGAGCACCACCCCGAGGGCGAAGAGGTCGGCGCGGTGGTCGATATCCTTGCCCTGGATCTGCTCCGGCGCCATGTAATTCGGCGTGCCGAGGAGCTGGCCCTCCTGCGTCAGGTTCGAAGTGTCGAGCCGAGCGATCCCGAAATCGGTGATCTTCACCTTGTTGTCGGCCGTGATCAGGATGTTCGCCGGCTTCACGTCCCGATGGATCACCCGGTGGGCGTGGGCGTAGTCCAGGGCCTCGGCGATCTGCGCCACGAGGTCCACGATGAACTGGAGCGACATCGGCTGGTCGCTCTGGAGCAGCGCCTTGAGGGTCGTCCCCCGCACGTACTCCATGGCGATGAAGGCCAATCCCTCCTCCGTCTGCTCCACCACGTCGTGGATGGTGACGATGTTGGGATGGCTCAGGATGCCGGCGCTCTGCGCCTCGCGCATGAAGCGGATGCGGAACTGCTCCAGCTCCTGGTCGCGGATCGAGTAGCCGATGCGGAAGGTCTTCAGGGCCACGAGACGGCCGATCAGCGGGTCCCGCGCGAGGTACACCACGCCCATGGCACCCTTGCCGATCTCGTCGACGATCTCGTAGCGGCCGAGCTTGGGAGGAGTCATCGGTAACATGGCGCTTGTCGAAGTCAGCCGAATTCTAGGCCGCAGGCCCCCCGCAGGTCAAACACCGGACTGGATAAATCCTGGACATACCGCGAGTTAGGGCAAGGCTCCGGGGGTATCGCCAGGGGGTGTCCCTGCGCGTGGCCCGCGGGTGGTATATTACGCGTCCCTGATGGTTCCCTGTATGGAGGCAGAAGATGCAGGCAATGCAGGTGGATAGCACGGACAAGATTCGCAACGTCGCCGTTGCGGGGCATAACGACACCGGTATGACCACGCTGGTGAGCGCCCTCCTCTACGCCGGAGGCGTCACCACCCGCATGCACAGGGTGGAGGACGGCAACACCCTCACCGATTTCGACCCTGAAGAGACGGAGCGCGGCATCTCGATCGGCCTCGCCCCCTGCTTCGTACCCTGGCGCAACCACAAGGTCAACCTGATCGACTGCCCTGGCTACGGCATCTTCTTCACCGAGGCCAAGCAGGGCATGCGCGCCGCCGACTCCCTCCTCCTCTGCATCAACTCGGTCGCGGGGGTGGAGGTCAACACCGAGCGGGTGTGGAAATTCGCCGAGGAGATCGGCCTCCCGGTCATGGTCCACCTGACCAAGATGGACCGCGAGCGCGCCGACTTCCAGCGCGCCCTCGACGGGCTGCACAAGGCCTTCGGGCGGCTGGTCCTGCCGGTCCAGGTCCCGATCGGCCGCGAGCAGGGCTTCGAAGGGGTGGTCGACCTGGTCAAGCAGAAGGCCTGGAAGTTCACCAAGGACGGCAACGGCAAGGCCGAGCCCATGGCCGACATTCCGGCCGACCTGGCCGAGCAGGTGGAGACCCTCCGCAGCCAGCTCGTCGAGACGGTCGCCGAGACCGACGACATGCTCATGGAAGGCTTCTTCGAGTCCGGCACCCTTTCGCAGGAGGCTCTGGAGACCGGCCTGCGCCAGGCCGTGGCCCGCCGCCAGATCTTCCCGCTCACCGTCTCCTCCGGCAGCCACGGCATCGGCTCCGCGGCCCTGCTCGACAGCTTTCTCGAGATCCTCCCCTCGCCGGCCGACCGCCTGCCCTTCCCCGGCCACACCCTGGGCGGCGAGGCCATCGAGCTGACCGCCGACCCGGCCGGTCCTCTGGCGATCCTGGTCTTCAAGACCTTCTCCGACCCGTTCACCGGCAAGATCTCCCTGCTGCGCGTGGTCTCCGGCACCCTGCCCACGGATACCGCCGAGTACAACAGCCGCTCCGAGGAAATGGAGAAGATGGGGCACCTGATGGTGCTCCAGGGCAAGCAGGGCGCCCACGTGCCCAAGCTCATCGCCGGCGACATCGGCGGCGTGGCCAAGCTCAAGCAGACGGTCACCGGCGACACGCTCTGCGCCAAGGACCGGCCGCTCAAGGTGGACTGGATCCAGGTGCTCGAGCCCGCCATGGCCTTCGCCGTCGAGCCCAAGTCCAAGGGCGACGAGGAGAAGATCGGCGACGCGCTCCACCGGCTCATGGACGAGGATCTCGACCTGCACGCCGGCCGCGACCCCGAAACCCACGAGCACCTGATCTCCGGCACCGGCCAGGAACACATCGAGATCGCGGTCGCCAAGCTCAAGCGCCGCTACCACGTGGAAGTGATCCTCCATCAGCCCAAGGTGCCCTACCGCGAGACCATCCTGAAGCCCGCGGACGGCCACGGCCGGCACAAGAAGCAGACCGGCGGACGCGGCCAGTTCGCCGACTGCAAGATCAAGATCGAGCCGCTGCCCCGCGGCGGAGACTTCACCTTCGCGGACGAGATCTTCGGCGGCGCCATCCCGAACAACTACCGGCCGGCCGTGGAAAAGGGCATCCAGGAAGCCCGGCGGCGCGGCTACCTCGCCGGCTACCCCGTGGTCGACTTCAAAGTGCGCCTTCTCGACGGCCAGTTCCACGATGTCGACTCGTCGGAAATGGCGTTCAAGATCGCCGGCTCCCTGGCCTTCAAGGACGCCATGGCAAAGGCTGCGCCGACCATCCTCGAGCCGATCATGAAGGTGGAAATCCATACCAGCGAAGAGTTCACGGGCGACATCATGGGCGACCTCTCCCACCGGCGCGGCCGGCCGCAGGGGATGGACTCGGTCAACGGCTCCCAGGTCATCAAGGCCACGGTGCCGATGGCCGAGATGCTCGAATACGCCCGAGTGCTGCGCGCCATGACCCAGGGCCGGTCGACCTTCCACATGGAG
>DASUNJ010000141.1:0-4027 GCA_036277235.1 Thermoanaerobaculia bacterium
ACACCAAAACCGTCAACCGATAGCTCCCAAGGTCCCATGGCCGGAAAAATCCTTAAAGACAGTAAGGTTCATGAATAATCCAGGCTAGCAGGTGATCAAAGCGCCGGGAACATGTCATGAGTGCTGCGGCATATCTGAATAGCAACCTTAAAGGCCCTGCAATCATCCGAGATCCGAGGCACTAAACCGCCGCGGCGTCTCCGAGATCTATCCGCGGCAGGACAGAACCGGACGAGCCCGTGGAGGGCTGCCCGAAGCTCAAGGAGAAAGACGATGCGAAAGTTTACGGTTGCCGCTCTTCATCTGATTTGTTTCTTCGCCCTCGCCCTGCAGGCGGACGCCCAAACCAAGGGGATGACCTGGAAGTTCATCGGAACGAATTCGCCGACGGGGACGGTCAAGGTCGGCTGTGCGAATTCCTGCGACGCCTACAAGGGCGATACCCCGTGCACCACCGCCTTGCCGCTCCTCTGCATCAAAAAGAGCGGAGCGGGATTCCCGCTGCCCCTTCCTGCAACCGTGGACAATTCGAGTCAGTACTACAAGTGGGCCGGTGGGATCGTCGGGACGACGGGCGACACGGTGCCGCCGACGACGCTTGCCGCCGCCAATGCTCTATGCGTCCAGGTGTTCGGCGCAGATTGGCGCGTTGCGGAATTTCACGACGGCTGGGGCTGGCAACTCCAGGCGTACGGTGGCGTGGGCGATCCGGCCAAGCGCTTCTGGGTGCATATCAACGATCAGCCGGGAGCGATCTGCTGGAAGTAGAGCGGGTGGCGACAGAACCCGAGGGGCGCGCTCCTGAGAAGCGGGAGGCGCCCCTCTGCTTGCCCACTACCCCTCCCTTTCAATAAGCTCCCGCCGTCATGCCCAGACCCATCCTTCGTCCTTCCCTGTCCTGGATCCTGATCCTCCTGCTGTTCGCGCCCTCGGCGGGCTTCGCGGCGAAGAAGCCTGCGAAGGCCGAGGAGACCAAAAAGGAAGCCGGCCTCTCCGATCCCGCGGGGCTCGAGGGGCTCAAGTACCGCGCCATCGGCCCGGCCTGGGGTGGACGCGTGTCCCGTGCGTCGGGCGTTCCCGGCGATCCGCTCACGTACTACGCGGCCACGGCGTCCGGCGGAGTCTGGAAGTCGACCGACGGCGGGTTCAACTGGAAGCCGATCTTCGACGACCAGCCGATCTCCTCGATCGGCTCGATCGCCGTGTCTCCCTCCGATCCCAACGTGGTCTACGTCGGATCGGGCGAGGCCAACATCCGGGGAAACGTGGCGGCGGGCAACGGCATCTACAAGTCGATCGACGCGGGCAAGACCTGGACCCATGTCTGGAAGCAGGAGGGGCAGATCGGGACCATGGCGGTGCATCCGCGCAATCCGGACGTGGCCTTCGCCGCCGTGCTTGGTCACGCGTTCGGCCCCAACCCCGAGCGCGGTGTCTATCGCACCAAGGACGGCGGCAAAACCTGGGAGCAGGTTCTCAAGAAGGACGTGGACACCGGCGCCTCGGACGTGGCCATCGATCCCTCCAATCCCAACATCGTGTTCGCCGGGCTCTGGCAGGCGCGGCGCCGGCCCTGGGAGATGACGAGCGGCGGACCGGGCAGCGGACTCTGGGTCTCCCGCGACGGCGGCGATACCTGGACCCAGTTGAAGGAGGGCGGCCTGCCCGAAGGGACGTGGGGCAAGGTGGGGGTGGCCGTGGCGCCGTCCGACGGGCGGCGCGTCTACGCTCTGATCGAAGCCGAGAAGGGCGGGCTCTTCCGCTCGGACGATGGCGGCGAGAGCTGGACCCTCGCGACCCGCAACCGCGAGCTGCGGCAGCGCGCCTGGTACTACACCACCCTGACGGTCAGCCCGGGCAATCCCGACGAGGTCTGGGCGCCCAACGTGCCCCTGCTCAAGAGCATCGACGGCGGCAGGACTTTCAAGAAGTTGTCTCTCAGCCACGGCGACCATCACGACCTGTGGATCGATCCGACGAACCCGAAGAGGATGATCGGAGCGACCGACGGCGGGGTGGACGTGTCGAACGACGGGGGCGAGACGTGGAGCGCGGCGGTACTGCCGATCGGGCAGTTCTACCACATCTCCGTGGACAACCGGGTGCCGTTCCACGTGGCCGGCGCGCTCCAGGACATCGGCACGGCGCAGGGGCCAAGCAACTCGCTGAGCTTCCGCGGCATCACCAACGCCGACTGGCACGGCGTGGGCGGCGGCGAGGCCGGCTGGGTGGCCTCGGACCCCAGCGATCCGAACGTCGTCTACGCGGGCGAGTACCTGGGTATCATGACCCGGTACGACCACCGCACCGGGGACCAGCGCAATGTCAGCGCCTGGCCGGACAACCCGTCGGGATGGGCCGCCAAGGACATGGCCTACCGCTTTCAGTGGACCGCGCCCATCCACATCTCGCCGCACGACCCGAAGACGGTCTATCACGGGGCCAACGTCCTCTTCCGCACGCAGGACGGCGGCCAGACATGGGAGACCATCAGCCCGGACCTGACCCGCGACGACGAGTCCAAGCAGCAGTGGTCCGGAGGCCCGATCACCGGCGACAACACCGGCGTCGAGACCTACTGCACGATCTTCGTCGTGGCCGAGTCGCCGCTCGAAAAGGGGCTGATCTGGGCGGGCAGCGACGACGGTCTTGTCCATTTGACCCGCAATGGTGGCGGCAAGTGGGAGAACGTGACGAAGAACGTCCCCGGCATCCCCGAGTGGGGCACCGTGAGCATCATCGAGCCTTCGCGCTTCGACGCCGGCACGGCCTATCTCGTCGTCGACGCCCACCGGCTGGACGACATGCGTCCCTATCTCTGGAAGACCGCGGACTACGGCAAGACGTGGAAGCGTCTGGACGGCGGCATCCCTCGCGACGTCTACCTCCACTCGGTGCGCGAGGACCCGGCGCGCAAGGGGATGCTCTACCTGGGCACCGAGCGCGGCGTGGCCGTGTCGAAAGACGACGGAGCCACCTGGAACGCGCTGCGCCTGAACCTCCCGACCGTGGCCGTTCACGACCTGGCGGTCAAGGACGACAGCCTGGTGCTGGGAACCCATGGGCGGTCGGCCTGGATCCTCGACGATCTCTCCGTGGTCCGCGACATGTCGGAGACTGCAACCGCCAAGGAAGCGCACCTCTTCTCCGCTCCGGACTCGGTCCGCTGGGTCTGGCACGGCGGCTCCCGCCATACCGGCCGGGTGGGCCGCAACCCGGAGCCGGGCGCGCCTCTCTACTACTGGCTGAAGGAGGAGCCCAAGGGGGAGGTCAAGCTGGAGATCTTCGACGCCGACGGCACCCTCGTGCGGAAGATGAGCAGCAGCGAGATGGAGCCCACGGGCGCTTCGGAGTACATCGAGGACGAGAAGGAGTTCCTGAAGAATCGGACGCTTCCCAAGAAGAAGGGGCTGCAGAAAGTGGTCTGGGACCTCACCTGGGAGGGAGCGGAGCTGATCCAGGGAGGCCTCCTCGACATTGGCTATCCGCTGATCGGACCCGCCGCCGTCCCCGGCACCTACACGGCGCGGCTGACCGTCGATGGAAAAACGGAAACTACGACGCTGAAGCTGCTGCCCGACCCGCGCTCGCCCGATTCAAAGGAGACGCTGGACGAGCAGCTCCGCTTCTCGCTGCAGGTGCGGGACGCGATCACTCATCTCACCCGCACGGCCGAGCAGCTCCGCAGCGTGCGCCGGCAGGTCACCGCCCGGAACGAGCTGTTGAAGAAGGAACCGAAGGCCGCGGACCTGGTCAAGGCGTCCGAGGCGTTCCTCAAAAAAATGGATGTAGTTGAGGAGCGGCTGCACAACCCCAAGGCCGAGATCGCCTACGATGTCCTCGCGATGCAGGGAGGCGCCATGCTCTACTCGCGCCTCTCGCCGCTGTTCGATTTCGTGAAGACCGGGGACGGTCCCCCGACCCAGGGGATGAAGAACGTCTTCGCCCTGGCAAAGAAGGATCTGGACGCCCTGGACGCGGAGTGGAAGGCGCTGATCGCCACGGACCTGGCAGCCCTGGAAGCGCA
>DASUNJ010000142.1:0-2547 GCA_036277235.1 Thermoanaerobaculia bacterium
CGTCCGCACCTGCAGGCCGCCTTCGTAGAGGGCGGTGGCGCCGTACTTCCCCTCCAGGAACTTGCGGACGTCCTCGGAGAAGTAGGGGGCGAACACCTTTTCGGCCTGCTGCGTGGCGACCAGGAGCGGCTGGGCCACGGCCTCGTCGTGCCGCTGCCGGTTGATGTAGCCCTCGTCCAGCATGCGGCGCAGCACGCGGTTGCGGTTCTTTGTCACCTGATCCCGCATGCGGTACGGGCTGTAGCGGCTCGGCGCCGGGATGATGCCGACCAGGGTGGCCGCCTCGGCGAGCGTGAGCTTGGCCGCGGGCTTGCCGAAGTAATAGCGCGAGGCCGCCTCGACGCCGTAGTTGCCATGGCCGAGGTTGACCAGGTTCAGGTAGAGCGTGAGGAGCTGCGGCTTGCTGTAGTTCTTCTCCAGCTCGACGGCGAGGAAGGCCTCCTCGATTTTGCGGCGCCAGGTGCGCTCCCGGCTGAGGAACAGGGTGCGGGAGAGCTGCATGGTGATCGTCGAGGCCCCCTCGACCACCTTGCCGGCGCGCAGGTCGGCCAGCCCGGCGCGGGCGATGCCGAGGGCGTCGATGCCACCATGATGGAAGAAGTTGGAATCCTCGGAGGCGAGCACCGCCTGCTGCAAGATGGCCGGGATCTCCCCCGCCTTCAGCATGACCCGGCGCTCGCGGGCGAAAGTGGCGAAGGTGCTGCCGTCGCGGGCGTAGAGCTGGGTGACGAGGCTCGGCGTGTAATCCGCCAGGGCATCCACCCGCGGCATGTGGATGGCGGCGGCCACGGCGACCCCGGCCAGGGCCCCGACGAGCACGGCGACCAGCAGGGGGACCAGCCAGCGGAACATCCGGCGGGAGCGCTGGGAGCGGAGCGGGTTGCGGGACGGAGGGACCACGGGGGGAGTTCTCTCGGGAGCAGCCTCGTTCAGCGGGTCGTATCTCACGCGCCTATTATCCCCCAAGCCACCCGGTTCGTGGTAGAAACAGCCGACCGGCCATGGAACCGCCAATCCCACCCTCGACTCCAGCCTCCCCGTTCCACCCGGGACGGCCCCCTTCCACGGGCGGCGCTTCGGGCAAACGACCGCTGCTGATCGGCTGCGGCGCGCTCCTCTTGCTGCTCGGCATCGCGGCGGTGGTCCTCGTGGCCAAACGTGCGGAATTCGTGGGCTGGATGTTCCAGAAGCTGGAGGCGCAGATCCTCGCCAGGCTCCCGGAGGACATCACCCCCGAGGAGCGCCAGCGCCTGGACCAGGCCTTCGACGACGCAGCCCAGGCCATCGGCTCGGGCGCGGCCGACCAGGCCGAGGCCGACCAGCTCAACTCCGTGCTCCTGGAGACCGCCCAGGGAGGCCGGCAGATCTCCCGCGAGGACGTCCTCAAGCTGACCCGAGCCCTGGAGGAAGTGGCAGGGAAGAAGCAAGCAGAGGATTGATCCCGTTCCCCCTCTCCCTGGCCCTCTCCCCCGTGCCGGGGGAGAGGGAAATCCGGAACATTCCTCTGCGGGCTCGCGTTTAATATCAGGCATGACCGCCTTCCAGATCGTTTCACGCTTCACGCCTCAGGGGGACCAGCCCGAGGCCATCCAGCAGCTCATCGATGGTGTCCAGAGGGGCGACAAGGAGCAGGTGCTCCTCGGCGTCACCGGCTCGGGCAAGACCTTCACGATCGCCCAGCTCATCGAAGCGGTCAACCGCCCGACCCTGATCCTGTCCCACAACAAGATCCTCGCCGCGCAGCTCTTCCAGGAGTTCCGCAGCTTCTTCCCGCACAACGCGGTCGAGTACTTCGTCTCCTACTACGACTACTACCAGCCCGAGGCATACGTCCCCGCGACGGACACGTACATCGAGAAGGAAACGAGCATCAACGAAGAGATCGACCGCCTCCGGCTGCGGGCCACCAAGGCCCTGTTCGAGCGCCGGGACGTGATCATCGTCGCCTCCGTCTCCTGCATCTACGGCCTGGGCTCGCCGGAAGCGTTCTTCGGCATGCTCCAATTCTTCAGCCGGGGCGACTTCGAAGGCATGGACAAGGCCCTGAAGCGCCTGGTCGACATGCAGTACCAGCGCACCCAGCTCGATCTCTATCAAGGCAGCTTCCGGGTGCGCGGCGACGTGCTCGAGATCCTGCCGGCCTACGAAGAGCTGGGCATCCGGGTCGAGTACTACGGCGACGAGATCGAGCGCATCACCCGCTTCGACGTGCTGCGCGGCGAGGCCGTGCAGGAGATCGACAAGATCGCGGTCTACCCCCGCACGCACTACGTCACGCCCAAGGACAAGCTGGAGCGCGCCATCGAGGGGATCAAGATCGAGCTCGTCGAGCGCCTCGCGGAGCTGGAAGCCGAAGGCAAGCTCCTGGAACGCCAGCGTCTGGAGCAGCGCACCCGCTTCGACCTGGAGATGCTCCAGGAGATCGGCTACTGCCACGGCATCGAGAACTACTCGCGGCACCTCACGGGCCGTCGCCCGGGCGAGCCGCCGCCGGTGCTCATCGAGTACCTGCCGAAGGACGCCCTCGTCATCATCGACGAGAGTCAC
>DASUNJ010000143.1:0-4051 GCA_036277235.1 Thermoanaerobaculia bacterium
GTGCAGAAAGTCCCGGCGGCGGGCGAGGTGATCGCCTCCCTCTATGCCGTGGGCAAAAAGGTCGCGGCCTTCCGCGAAGACGCGGGCGACGTCAACGAAAAGCACCTCACCGTGATCCGCCGCCAGAACGGCGACACGATCGGGGTACGGCAGATCGCCGGCCTGCTCGCTCGGCGGGTGGTCTGTTATTTGAAAGAGGGAGATCACGTGCACCGCGGGCAGCCGATGGGGCTGATCAAGTTCAGCTCGCGGGTCGACCTGCTGGTGCCGGAGAGCTACGAGCTGAAGGTGAAGAAGGGAGACCGAGTGAAGAACGGTGCGACGCCGATGGCGCTCCCCCCGGGGGAACCGGCCAAGTGATCCAGGAAGTGCCCCGCCGCCCGGTCTCGCAAAGGCTGCAACGGGGCGCATACCTGCTGCCGAGCCTGTTCACGGTCGCCAACATGCTGCTCGGCTTCTTCGCCGTCGTGTGCGGGCTGCGGGGACAGTTCCGGCTGGCGGCGATCCTGGTCTTCGTCGCGGCCATCGTGGACACGTTCGACGGTCTCATCGCCCGGGTGACCGGCACCGAAAGCGACTTCGGCAAGGAGTATGACTCGCTCGCCGACGTGATCACCTTCGGCGCCGTGCCCGCCATCCTGACCTGGCTCTGGGGGCTCAACGAGCTCCACCGCGACGCCTGGCTGCTGTCCGCGTTCTTCATGATCTGCACCGCGACCCGGCTCGCCCGCTTCAACGTGCAGCACAAGGTGGTGGACAAGCGCTGGTTCGTGGGCCTGCCCACGCCGGCTGCGGCCGGCACGATCTGCTCGCTCCTCTTCTACGCTCCCGACCGGGAGTGGAAATCCTGGATGATCGCGCTGGTCTCGGTCTCGCTGCTGCTGGTCGGCCTGCTCATGGTCTCGACCTTCCGCTACCGCAGCGTCAAGGGGTTCGACCCGCGGCAGCGGATGAGCTACCGGGTGGCCGTGCCCATCGCGGCGCTGCTGCTGGTCATCTACTACCAGCCCTACGCCGTCTTCCTGATCCTGGCCATCGCCTACACCCTCTCGGGGCCGCTGCTCTGGCTGATCGGCCAGATCCGCGGGCGCGGCGGGCGGCAGCATCCCGACGCGAGCCCCGAGATCCACGTCGAGCCGGTCGAGCCGCGTCCGGTGGACGACGACCTGCCTCCGCTCCGCCGATGAGCCTCCGGTGAGCACAATCGCGATCCTCCACCCCGCCAGCCTGGTCGGCAAGGAGCTGCGCGAGGCCCTCGAAAGCCGCATGAAGGAGTGGCGGGAGGTCCGCCTGTTCAGCACCGACCCCGAGGAGGTCGGCACCCTGACCGAGGTCCTGGGCGCCGCGGCCCTCGTGCAGCGCTACGAGCCCGAGAGCCTGAAGGGCGCCGCGACCGTCTACTTCTGCGGCCCGATCGAGAAAAACCGTCCGCTCTTCGACGACGTGCCCCCCGGCGCGATCGTGGTGGTGCTCTCGCCGGACGCGACGCCCGCCGACGGAGAGCCGGTGGTGGCCGGAGTGAATTCCGATGCGCTGCGGTCGGGAACGCGCCTGCTCTCGCCGCATCCGGCGCTGGTGCTGCTGGCCCACGTGATCGCCCCGCTGCGCGCCTTCCAGCCCGTGGACATGGTGGCCACGCTGATCCAGCCGGCCTCGGTGCAGGGGGATGCCGGCATCCAGGAGCTGTTCGAGCAGACGCGGGAGATCGTGGCCATGATCGCCCGCAAGGCCACGCAGGTCTACGGCGCGCAGCTCTCGTTCAACCTGCTCCCCACGGCCGCCGAGACCCTGCCGCTCTCCGAGCTGCTGCAGAAGATCGTGCCCGAGACGCCGCCGATCCCGTTGCAGGTGCTCCAGGGAGGCGTCTTCCACGGCCTGGCCGCGAGCCTCTACGTCCGTTTCGGGGGAAGCGCGAACCCGAAGGCGATCCACAAGGCCCTCAAGGCCAATCCATACATCGAGCTCGCGAAGGACCCCGCCCACCTCGGCCCCATCGACTCGGCCGCCAGCGACAAGGTCATCGTCGGCGCCGTCCGCGAGGACGCCTCCGGCGGCTTCTGGTTCTGGGCCGTGATGGACAACCTCACCCGCGGCATGGCCTTGAATGCCGTCGAGGTTGCGGAGGCGGTGGGGGGCTGAACGCTTGACCTAACGAGACAAGAAATCGATCCCCTGAAAGCCCGTCCCGCCCTGCTCCTGGCGGCGGTCATACCACCGCTTCAGGGCGTGCGCGATGCGTTCAGGTTGGTTGTTGGGCAGACTGCGAGGGACTACGAGGACACCTGGGACGCTTTTTCCTTCCTGGAAGAAGGACTCGACCAACATCCGGAAGTCGTCCCGATTTCTGGTGATCAGGATGTGCCCTTGCCGCAGGGCGAACTGGAATTGATCGAGATCCGGAAGGCCACGCCGGCCTATTTCGTGGACACTGACCGCATCCAGACCGAGACCCCGGGCGATCTCCGCCACTTTTGGGGAAAGGTCTTCGTCGAAGAAAAAAGAGAGGGATGTCTCAGCCGGAATCGAGAGGGCTCCTGGCTACTTCGGCTCAAGCCGGATCGTCTCCGGCGTCCACTGCCGCTCCCTCTGCAGGCGAGCTTCGATCTCTTCCGGATAGAGCTCGAAGTACCGCAGAGCCGCCCGGAGTTGCGCCTCGCTCAGCCAGCCATAGTTCTGGCGCAGCTCTTCAAAATCCTGGCCGCCCTCCTGCCAGGTCGCAATGACCTCCCACACGTCGATCCCACTCCCCGCTACGACCGCACGCCGACCGGTCGGTCCATCCCCGAACACGATCCCCGGCACCCGGCGCATCCGGACGGCCTCGGTCAGCATGTCCGTAGTCACCGACGACCAGGTCTGCCCCCGGCGCTCGGCTTCCCGGGCAATCTCCTGCTCAAGGTCCTGAGGCAGATCGATCATTCTGGCAGTGGGCTCCATGACTTCCGGCTCCACAGGCAGTCTAGCACCCGTGCGGAGTCCCGAAATCGGGAACCAGGATACGCGATCCCGCGATCCCTTGTCTAATTCCTCCTCGCGAGGCCCTTGCCATATACTTTCTGTGAAAATTTATATGGATGACGCCCCCAATATATATCCGGCCGCAGCGGATATATAGAAGAGCCTCGCTCTCCTCGCGGGCGGAGGAGATTTATATGTCCAGCTCGTCCAAGCAATGGGTAGGGAGCTTTTCTATATAGCCGGCGACCCTGGATATATAAATGAGCGCCGCGTTATATACCGGCCACGCAAAAATATTGGGTAGGCACCCCGGTTATATGGGTAGACATAGCTACCCATTATTTCGGAGCCTCCCGAGCAGCTCAGGGTCCACGCGGCTCTTCACCGTGCGGCGATCCAGCTCCAGGCGGCGCGCGGCCTCTTCGTAGCTGCCGGCCTGGGCGTAGACGATCGTGCAGTAACGCCTCAGGACCTCATCCGCGGTCAGCTCGCCGGAGAGGAGCTCCTCCGCCAGCCGCTCCCTTACGCCGGAGGCGCCTCCAGCCCCCGCCGGGTGGTACTCGCCGCGGATCAGGACGTTGTTCACGCATTGCGCCAGCTCGCGCACGTTCCCGGGCCAGGGGTAGTCCAGCCCCATGTGATCCCGGATCCAGGCTTCCACGTCCCGAGCCACCTCGTCGGCCAGGTCGTCTCCCACGGCCCGCTCGGCCAGGGCGAGCAGGAGGTCGGAGAGCTCCCGCGGCGAGTCGGCGATCCGCTCTTTCAAGGACGGGGTGACCAGCAGATCCGAGCAGAGACGGTAGTAGAGGTCGTCCCGGAAACGGCCGGCGCGCATCTCGGCGGCGAGGTCGCGGTTCGTCGCGGCCACGACCTTGCCCTGGAAACGCCGGGTCTGGCTCTCCCCGAGGCGCTGAAACGTGCGCGTCTCCAGCACGCGCAGCAGCTTCACCTGGATCGCGGGCTCGACCTCGCCAATTTCGTCGAGGAAGACGGTGCCGAGCGGCGGGCAGACCTCCAGCCAGCCGGAGTGGTCCGCCACCGCGCCCGTGAACGCCCCGCGCCGGTGGCCGAACAGCTCGGACTCGATCAGGGT
>DASUNJ010000144.1:0-4624 GCA_036277235.1 Thermoanaerobaculia bacterium
ACCCTCGGCGAGGCGAGCGAAGCCGGCACCGGTGCGCACCACCGACACCCGGCGGCCGAGCCGCTCCAGACGCTCCGCCAGCTGCGACACCAGGCGCCCCCCGGGCCCGTTCTCTTCACCGAGCAGCAGCCAGGAGGCCGCCTCCTCCCCCACCGGGAAACGCGCCGGGGGCACGGCCTGCCGCCAGAACGGCGCATAGAACCAGTCCGCGAGGTCGGCCTTCTTCGCCAGCCGGTCGGCCTCGGCCGGGGCCGACTTTCGCGGCTCCAGCCAGTAGCGCTGGCGCTCGAACGGATAGAGCGGCAGCGGCACACGGCGCCGCTGCTCGTCGATCGCGAAGCCTGCCCAGTCGACCTCGGCCCCCGCCAGCCAGAGCCGGCCCAGGGCGCGGAGCATTACGGCCACGTCCGGCTGCTCCTCCTGCGGGTGCGGTAGAGAGGCAAGGACGATCCGCGACTGACCCGCCGGCACGTTCTGCCGCGCGAGGGCGCTCAGGGCGTTGCCGGGGCCGACCTCCAGCAGGAGACGGTCGGGCTCGGACAGCAGCGTGCGGACCCCGTCTGCGAAGCGCACCGCGCCGCGCAGGTGGCGCACCCAGTAGCGCGGGTCGGTCGCCTCTTCGGGGGTGATCCAGGTGCCGGTGACGTTGGAGAGGAAGGGGAGCCGCGGGGCCTCGAGCTCCACCTTCCCGACCTCGGCGGCGAACGCCTCCAGGACCGGGTCCATCATGGCGGAGTGGAAGGCGTGCGAGGTGTGCAGCCGGCGGTGGCGCACCCCCATCCCGTCGAGCCGCCGCTCCAGCGCCGCGACCCCCGCCACCGTCCCGGAGACGACGCAGGCCACCGGTCCATTGACCGCGGCGAGCGACAGCTCTGCGCCGAGGAGTGGCACGACCGCCTCTTCCGGGAGCTGCACCCCGAGCATGGCGCCGGCGGGGAGCGACTGCATCAGCCGGCCACGCGCGGCCACCAGGGCCAAGGCTGCGGCGAGCGGGAAGACCCCGGCCAGGCAGGCCGCGACGTACTCGCCGAGACTGTGGCCGAGCATCGCCTGCGGCTGGAGGCCCCACGCCATCCACAGCCGGGCGAGGGCCCACTCCAGCGCGAAGAGAGCCGGTTGGGCGAACGCCGTCCGCTCGATTTCCCGCTGCGCCGCCTCCGCCGCATCGGCGGCCGGGAAGAGGAGCCGGCGCAGGTCGAGCCCGAGATGAGGCAGGAGCAGCTCGGCGCAGGCGTCGAGCTCGCGGCGGAAGACCGGCTCGTTCTCGTAGAGGCCGCGGCCCATGCCGGCGTGCTGCGAGCCCTGGCCCGAGAAGAGGAAGGCGACCGGCCGCTCACCCGGCTCGTGGACGGCCGTCAGCACGCGCTCCGGGTCGACCGCGGCGAGCGCCGCGGCGGCCTCCTCCGGGCCGCGGCAGAGGAGGGCGCGGCGGTGGGCGAAGGCGCGCCGGCCCACCCGCAGCGTATGGGCGACGTCTGCGAGGGGGAGATCCGGCCGCTGGCGGAGCGCCGCGGCCAGGTTGCGGGTCGCCGCCGCGAGCGCCGCCGGGGTGCGGGCCGAGAGCACCAGGAGCTGCCAGGCACGGGAGGAGCCGTAGGGCTCCGCCTCCGGCGCCTCCTCCAGCACGACGTGGGCGTTGGTGCCGCCGATGCCGAAGGAGCTGACCCCTGCCCGGCGCGGCCCGTCGCTCTCCCAGGCGGTGAGGGACGAGCTGATCCGGAAAGGCCCCCTCGCGAGGTCGAGCCGCGGGTTGGGCGTCGCGAAGTGCAGGCTTGGCGGCAGCTCTCGGTGCTCCAGCGCCTGCACGGTCTTGATCAGACCCACGATCCCCGCCGCCGTGTCGAGGTGGCCGACGTTGGCTTTCACCGAACCGACGACGCAGAAGCCTTTTCTGGCGGTGCGCGCGGCGAAGACCTCGGTCAGCGCCGCCATCTCGATCGGATCTCCCATCGGCGTGCCCGTGCCGTGGGCCTCGACATAGGTCACCGTTTCGGCGTCGACTGCGGCGGCATCGAGCGCCTCGGCGATGACCCGCGCCTGCCCCTCGACGCTGGGCGCCGTGTAGCCGATCTTGAGGGCGCCGTCGTTGTTGATCGCCGTCCCCTTGATCACCGCGCGGATCGTGTCGCCGTCGGCGAGCGCCCGCGCGAGCGGCTTGAGGACTACGATACCGACGCCGTTGCCGAGCACCGTCCCCTGGGCGCGGGCGTCGAAGGCCCGGCAATGGCCGTCGGGCGAGAGGATGCCCCCTTCCTCATGAAGATAGCCGGTCGCCTGCGGCGCCCGGATCGCCACACCGCCGGCGAGCGCCATGTCGCAGTCGCCGCTGAGCAGCGCCTGGCAGGCGAGGTGGACCGCCACCAGGGAGGTCGAACAGGCGGTCTGCACGGTGACGCTCGGCCCCCTGAGGTCGAGCTTGTAGCTCGTCCGCGTCGGCACGAAGTCCTTGTCGTTGCTGATGAACGCCTGGTAGCGACCGGCGAGATCCTGCACCTGCTCGACGCCGGCATGGTGCAGGTAGGTGTTGAACCCCACCCCGGCGTAGAGGCCGACCCGCCCACGGTAGTGCTGGGAGTCATAACCGGCGTCCTCGAGAGCGTGCCAGGCGCACTCCAGGAAGACCCGGTGCTGCGGGTCCATCAGCTCGGCCTCGCGCGGGCTGAAGCCGAAGAAGGGGGCATCGAACAGCTCCGCCTCCGCGAGCACGCCGCCGGCGCGCACGTAGGCGGGATCGGCGAGCAGCGCCGGATCGACGCCGGCCACGGCGAGCTCCTCGGCGGAAAAGAAGGAGATCAGCTCCTCGCCGGCGCGCAGGCGCCGCCAGAGCTCCCCGACGCTCGCCGCGCCGGGGAAGCGCCCGGCCATGCCGACGATCGCGATCTCGCGCCCGGCTTCGGGCCGCACTGCCGGGCGGTGCTCCACCGTCCCGGCGGTGCGCTCCCCGTCGGTGAGGAAGCGCGCCAGGGCGGCGATCGTCGGATGCCGGAACAGATCGACCATCGACAGCTCGCGGCCGAGCGCCACGAGCAGCCGGGCGTGGACCTGCGCGGCGAGGAGGGAGTGGCCGCCGAGGTCGAAGAAGTTGTCGTGGACGCCGACCTTCCCGACCTGCAGGACCTCCTGCCAGATGGCGGCGATCATCCGCTCGTGCGCCGAGCGTGGCCCCACCGGCACCCTTGGCCCCGCCAGCCCGGTCTTCGCTTCCGCACCGGCTTCCGGCGCCGGCAGGGCCCGCCGGTCCACCTTGCCGTTGGGCGTCAGCGGCAGGCGGTCGAGCGCCACGAAGACCGAGGGGACGAACGGACCGGGGAGCCGCTCCTCCAGGAAGCCTCGCAGCGCGCCGACGTCCGGCGCCTCGCCGTGGAACACGGCATAGGCGACCAGTCGGTGGCCGCCCGCCTTGTCAGCGCACGCCACGACCACCGCCTCGCGCACCGCCGGGTGCGCGCTCAGAGCGGCCTCGACCTCGCCCAGCTCGATGCGGAAGCCACGGATCTTGACCTGATGGTCGCGCCGCCCCAGGAACTCCAGATTGCCGTCCGGCCGGTACCGCGCCCGGTCTCCGGTGCGGTAGAGGCGGCCGCCCGGCACGAAGCTCCACGGATCGGGGAGGAATCGGTCGGCGGTCAGCTCCGGCTCGCGGGCGTAGCCATTGGCGAGGCAGCCGCCGCCGATGTGGAGGTCGCCCGGCACACCGACCGGGCAGGGGGCGAGCCGTCCATCGAGCACGTGATAGCGCGCGTTGTCGATCGGCCGCCCGTACGGGATGCTCGTCCAGGAGGGATCGACCTCCCCGATGGGGAAGACGTTGGACCAGACCGTGGCCTCGGTGGCGCCGCCGAGAGAGACCACCCGGGCACCGGGGAACCGTGCGCGGACGCGGTCGGGGAGGGTGACCGGAATCCAGTCGCCGCTCAGGAACACGAGGCGCAGGGCCGGGTGGGTCTCCGGATTCATCCCCGACAGGAACGGCACCGTCTGCTCCAGGGCGGCCGGGGCCGAGTCCCAGAACGTGATCGGCTCCTCGGCGAGAGCGCGCAGCAGGCGCTCCGGTTCGCGGACCTCCTCCTCGGTGGCGATGCGGATCGAGCCGCCGGCCGCGAGCAGGCCGAAGACGTCGAACACCGACAGGTCGAACGAGAGCGAGGTGACGAACAGCACCCGGTCGGCCGGCGAGAAGTCGAACGTCCGGTGCGCCCAGCGGATCAGGTTGACCACCGGCCGGTGGCGGACCATGACGCCCTTCGGTGTGCCCGTCGAGCCTGAAGTGAAGATCACGTAGGCCAGATCGTCCGGCGAAGCCATCCGACCGATCGGTCCGATCGGCCGGATCTCCTCACGGTCGAGGCAGATCACGTGGTCCACCGCGGGCAGGCTGCCGAGCTGCGCCGTCTCGGTGAGCACGCAGGAGATCTCCAGCGCTTCGAGAAGCCAGCGCAGGCGCGCCGGGGGATGGCCGACCTCCTGCGGCACGTAGGCGGCGCCGGCCTTGAACACGGCGAGCAGGGCCGGGAGCATGTGGAGCGACCGGCGCAGGTGGATGCCCACCAGCGAGCCCGGGCAGACGCCGAGGCTCATCAGATGGCTGGCGAGACGGCTCGCCCGCTCGTCCAGCTCACGATAG
>DASUNJ010000145.1:0-13104 GCA_036277235.1 Thermoanaerobaculia bacterium
CTACCTGGACCGCGACTCGCCGATCTACCTGGAGCTGCTGCCCCTGGACTAGACGGACGGCTCGTCGGGCGGCGGCGGTAGCTCCGAGTCCGAGAGCGGGAGGGGCGGCAGCGGGGGCTCCGGGATTTCGGACGCCAGTCGCAAGGCGAGCGCGCGTTGCGCTTCGGCCGCCGCCCGGGTGATCTCCGCGTAGATTTGCCGCGCCTTCGCCTGCCTCAACCGGAAGTGCATCCGGGCGCGTGCCCGCTTTCCGAAGACCGTGACCACCCAGACGGGCGCGAGCGCCGCTCCCACGGCAAAGGCTACGAAGAAGGCCGCCACGATCCAGAAAGCCATGCTCGCGTCCGGCTCGTCGCTCGCGACCAGGGCCATGATCGCGAAGAGCAGCGCCAGGCAGAGAGGGAGGATCGCGACCAGCAACCCGCGCGTGTTGTGCAGGGTGACCAGCAGGATCTCGTCGAAGAAGACCCGGCGCCGGCGGATCTCGTAGTTGTCGGCCCGGTCCACCTCCAGGGCCTCGTCGGTCCAGTAGGTGCGGACCCGCTCCGCCAGGGAGTGGGCCCTGCCCAGGTAGCGTCGGGGTTGGCGTACCGGCTCGCTCATGTCCCGGTCCCGAATAAAGGGGTGAACAGGATGGCGATCAAGAAGATGCTCATCGCGATCTGCGTCACCCCGAGCAGGCCTGCGATCACGAGCGCGAGCGTGCCCCCCTTCTCGTTCCAGAGGCGCTTCTGACGGACCGCCTGCGCCACGAAAAAGAGGGTCACCGGGCCGGTGAGCAGCCCGAAGCAGGAGAACAGGAGCCCGACCACGCCGAGGGAGACCGCCATGCCGCGGTAGTCCCGGATGCGCGTCTGCGCTCCGGACAGGACCCCCTGCGCCGTCAGGCGGTCGAAACAGCCCGGACAGAGCTCCTGCCCTTCGATCTCGATCCGGCACAGGTTGCACATGAAGACGCCGCAGCGGCTGCAGTTGTCCACCGCGGCGTTGCCGGCATGGCGGGCACAGGGGATCGCTCCCTCGGGCCCGGCCTCGGCCACGCTCCCCACCCGCTCCCGCAACGCGGGCGGCCGGAACGGAGTGGCGAGGAAGATGCCGCCGCAGCTTGCGCAGCGGTGCTCCCCGGCCACCATGCGGTCGAGGTCGACGTAGGCGCCGCACCGCGGGCACTCGGGCCCGGTGTAGGCGCGCGCCGTGTTCAGGGGGGCCATGCCGTCATTCCCAGTTCACGACCCGGGTCTTGGCCATCATGTCGTGGATGGCGGTGCGCTCCTGGCCGAAGGCGACCAGGTAGTCGATCAGGCCCAGGCAGGGGACGATGCCCAGGATCTGGCGCGAGGCCGCGCGCCCCCAGGCCTGGCCGCTGGTAAGCTCTCTCCCCTCGGCCGAGACCACCTTGATCTTCATCGCCTTCTTGCCCACCGTCTGTCCGCCCGAGGCGAGCATGAGCCCCTCGTAGAGGATGTAGATGACGGCGCCGCCGAGGCTCACCAACAGGTTGCCGAAGATCGCTAACGCCGGCGGCAGCCCCTCCACCTCCTCCTGCGCGTCGATCAAGCCGAGAGGCAGGAGCACCAGGAAGGCCAGGATTATGACGGGGAGCATCACGATCAGACCGTCGATGAAGATGGCCAGGAACCGGCGGCCGACGGAGGCCATGTCCAGCTCCCCCAACGGCACGCCCGAGCGCAGGTCGCGCATCGATTCGGTCTTGCAGCTCAGGCAGTACGGCAGCCCGCCGATCTCGACGATGCAGTCCGGGCAGAAGGCCTCGGCACACCGCGAGCAGCGGGTCAACCGGTCTTCGACGAATGGATGGTTCTTGCAAGGCATAGGATCTCTCCGCCAGGGCCGTTGTCTCGGGTCCGAGCCCCCTCTGGGCGTTTCCTCGGGTGAACGGTAGAATTCTATCGCAACGTCCCATACGCTCGCACGACTTCAAAGAGACAAGCCACCTCCGACCATCATGGCCGCCCCCGCGCACTGCTTCTATCACCCGGACCGCTCTGCCCTGGCGATCTGTGTCTCCTGCCGCAAGCCGATCTGCCAGTCGTGCTCCACCCTCTGGGAGGGGATGCACCACTGTACCGCCTGTCTGGCCCTGCGCCGGGCCACCGTGGGCGAGCGCAGCACGGCCGTGCGCACGGTCTTCATGGTCCTGCTCACTTTCGCCCTGCTGGCCCTGGCCACGGTCCTGCGGGGCTGGCTCGGCGCCATCCTGGTGGAGGGCTTTTGAAACCGGGCGGCGTCTCGGTGACGGCGGTGCTCGACGAGGCCGCCGAGCTTGTGCCGCGCGAGCTCGCGAATTGGGCGGGCCTGCTCGCCCTCACCGCGCTCCCGCTGCGCTTTCTGGAGGCCCATTTCCTCAACCGGCTCTTCCAGCTCGGCGACAACGCCACGAGCTACGTCAACTATCTCCTGTCGCTCTCCTGGCTCGTCGCCCTCGCGCTGCTGCCGGCCCTGTGGGGACGGGCGGTCTTCGCCCGCGCCTGCGCGCTGGCTCTCTCGGGCCGCGCCGCCGGCCGTGGTGCTCCACTGCGGGCGCTCCGGCCGTCCTTCCCGTCGTTCGCCGCCTATGCCTACGCGGCGACGGTCGCCGAGCTGCTCCTGGTCCTCTTCGGGTGGACGGTGGTCGCGCTGCCCCTCCTCGCCCTCTATGCCGGGCTCGCCGCGGCCACGTCGTACCTGCAGGAACGGCCCGGGCCGCTGGCGTCGTTAGCCCTGCCGATACGCATGCTGCGGCCGTTCTTCCCGTTCCTGGGATTGACCGCGATCTTCTCCGTGGCCCTGCTGCTCGCCCTCATCAACCTGTTCTTCCTCTTCGCCCTTGGGCTGTGGCTCGCGGGCGGAGCTTCGGGCCTGGACCTCTCCTGGTGGCAGGTCACCCTGACGCCGGGCAACCAGCAGTACCTGCTGCTGCTCATCGCCTGCGCGGTCACGGTCGTGGAGCCGTTCTGGATCGCCTCCCTGGTCGCCGCGGTGCGGCGGGTGCGCGCCCGCGAGAGCGGCGAGGACCTGGCCGCCTGGTTCGCGGACATCCGGAACAGGGATCGGGAGGAGGCCGCTTGAAAAAACTCCTCCTGGCCCTGCTCCTCCTGCTGCCGATGCTGCCGGAGGTTGCCGCGGGCGAGACGATCTCGCAGGCAGGTTACCGGAACCGGCTCGAAGGGATCCAGGAGCGCCTCCGCGCGAACGACTGGGTCGGGGCCAGGACCGACGCCCGCGGCCTGCTGGAAGACCGGATCGCCTTTGGCGAGGAACGGGTCGAGCCGGACCGCTCCGTGCTCGGCCCCATCGCCAACGCGGCCAATCCCGAAGCCGCCCGGGCCTCCGCTCCCGCTCTGAGCCAGCTCGTCAAGGCTCTGTCCACCCGCCGAAGTGAAGGCGAGCCGCCCGCGCCCGACCCGAAGCTGCTGGAAGAGGTCCGCGCCCGGGAAGCGCTCGCGGCGCTGCCCCAGGGAGGCAGGCTGCCGGAGGTGCAGGACGGCGGATTGTTCGCCGCTCTCGCGGGGTTCCTCGAACCGATCGCCGAGGCCATCAGCGACTTCTTCGAGAAAATCTGGGATTGGTTGCTGGACCTCCTGTTTTCGGGCCGCTCCTCCGGCGAAGCGGGGGTCGGGCTCAACCTGGTGGTCGTGACGGTCCTGGTGGTGGTCCTGGCCCTGGTGCTCGGCTGGGTCGGCTGGCGGGTGCTCCGCAAGCGGCGGCGCGGCGCGGCCCCGGCCGTGGCCGGCCCCGCTCCCCTGCCCCCGTCCGCGGACGACGATCCACTGTCGCGCGAGGCCAACGAGTGGGAGCGCTATGCCCGCGAGCTCGCCGCGGCCGGCCGGGCGCGCGAGGCGATCCGGGCCTGGTACCACGCCGTGCTGGTGGCGTTCTACCGCGCCGGGACGCTCCACTATCGTAGGGGGCGCACGAACTGGGAGTACGTCTCGGCCGTGCCGCCCGGCACCCAATGGCGCTCCCGCTTCGTCGAGATGACCCGCCATTTCGAGCGCGAGTGGTACGGGCGCGACCGCAGCACCCCCGAAGCCCTCTGCGAATCCGAAGAGATGGCCCTGTCCCTGCTCTCGGCGGTCCGGGAGCGCGCCGCGTGAGCCGCGGCCTCCGCCTGGCCGCCCTCGCGGCCGCGCTCTACCTGGCAGGGATCCTGGTCTGGGTGCGCTACGACCGCCGCTCCGCTCAGGAAGCCTTCTCGCCCGGCTCGGCCTTCAACTCCGGCGAGGAGGGGCTCTCCCTCGCCTTCGCCTACCTCCGCGAGCGCTCCAGCGCCAACACCCTCCACCGGCGGATCGAGCCCGCGGACCTGCCGGCGAATGGAGTGGTGCTTCGGGTGCAGCCTTTGATGGGGCCGATCCTCCTGCAAGAGGAAGAAGAGTAAAAGGACGAAAAGGACCCAAAGGACGAAAAGGACGGCAAGGACGACGAAGAGGGGCCGGTGGAAGAGCTCCGGCGGAAGATGCGCGAGGAGGAGGAGCGCGAGGCGAAAGAGGAGAAGGAGCGTAAGGAAAAGGTAGGCGAAAAGGAAAAGGAAGAGCCTCCGGCAATCCGGCTGCTCAGTGCCGATGAGGAGGCCTGGGTGCGCGGCGGTGGACGGCTGGTCCTCGCCTTTAACGACCCCTACGGCTCCGGCCGTACCAAGGAGCTGCGAGGCAAGCAGCCGGTGCGCAAGGTCTTCCCGCTCTGGCCCGGCGTGGCCAACCTGGTTCCGCCGACCGCCCGTTCGCTGGAGCTGCCCGCCCTGCCCGGCGGCCACGCGGTCTTCCTCGCGGGCGAGTCTCCGCTCGTCGTGCGCCAGGCGCTGGGCGCGGGCGACGTGATCTTCCTCGCGGCTCCCGAGATCTTTCACAACCCCCATCTCGGGCAGGCGCACCATCTGGCCCTGCTGGAGTCGCTCGCCGGCGTGCCGGAACGGCGCCCGGTTCTCTTCGACGAGCGCGCCCATGGCCTGGACGATTCGGGCGGCACCCTGGAGATGCTTGCAGCCTGGGGCCTCGGACCGCTCCTGCTCCTCGGCCTGATCGCCACCGGCGCCGCCTTCTGGCGCTCTTCAAGACGCCTCGGACCGCCCGAGCGCGAGGAGCGCGACACCCGTTCAGATGCCGTCGAGCTGCTCGACTCGCTGGCCGACCTCTACGACCGCGCGCTCCAGCGCGGCGACGCGGTCTTCCTGTTCTATGAAAGCTTCATGCACACCGTGGCCGTGGAGACCGGCCTGCGGGGAAAAGCCCTGGAGGAACGGTCGAAGGCCTTCCTCGACGGGTATGTGCCGGTCAAAGGCGAGGAACTCACCCGCGAGCGCTTCGACCAGGCGCTCCACAAGATCAACCAGGCCTTCAGGAGAGTTTCGCATGCAAAGCGGGATGCAAAGCGTAAGTGAGGTCGCGGACAAGTGGCGGCTCCTCAGCCAGGGGCTCGACCAGGTCATCATGGGGCAGGAGTCGGTCAAGGAGCAGCTCCTCGTCTGCCTGCTGGCCGGCGGGCACGCGCTGCTCGAAGGGGTGCCGGGCACGGGCAAGACGCTCCTGGCGCTCACCCTGTCGCGCCTGCTCGGCACCCGCTTCCGCCGCATCCAGTTCACCCCGGACCTGATGCCGGCCGACCTGCTGGGGACCAGCATCTACAACCAGAAGTCGCAGGACTTCGAATTCCGCGCCGGCCCGATCTTCGCCGACCTGCTCCTCGCCGACGAGATCAACCGCACGCCGCCCCGCACCCAGGCGGCGCTCCTGGAGTCCATGCAGGAGAAGGCGGTGACCCTGGACGGCGTGCGCCGCGTCATCTCCCCGGTCTTCACCGTGCTCGCCACGCAGAACCCGGTGGAGTTCGAGGGCACCTATCCCCTGCCCGAAGCCCAGCGCGACCGCTTCCTCCTGAAGATCAGCATCGACTACCCGCAGAAGGACGAGGAGGCGCAGATGCTCTCCTCCTACGCGGCCGGCCGGCGCCTGCACGACGACGCCGTGCGCGAGCTCTCGCCCGTCCTCACCCCGGACGAGATCATCGTCTCCCGCGACGTCACCGCGCGCGCCGTGCGGGTCGAGGAGAACATCCTCGGCTACATCCTCGGGATCGTCACCGCGACCCGCCACCACGAAGCCATCCAGATCGGCGCCGGTCCGCGCGCCTCCCTGGCCCTGCTGGAGAGCAGCCGCGCCCTCGCCGTCCTCCGCGGCCGGGACTTCGTGACCCCCGACGACGTCAAGGAGCTGGCCGGCCCGGTCATGGTCCACCGGGTCATCCTCACCCCCGAGGCCGAGATGGAGGGCACGACCCTGGCGGATATCCTCCGGCAGATCTTCGAAAAGGTGGAAGTGCCGCGCTGATGAGACCTGGGAGGTTGCTCGTCCGCGCTCTCCTCGGCCTCTGCTTCGCGGCCCTGCTGGTGCCGTTCGCCCCGGTCCTCACCTGGGCGCTCGCGCTCGGGCTCGCCGTGGTGCTCGGGATCGCGGCCTGGGAGGCGCTGGCTCTTCGCCGGATGACCGTGACAGTCGAGCGGCCGGCGGCCTGGGTGCTCCCCCTGGACGAGGAGGAGAATCTGCCGCTGCGGCTCACCACCACCGCCACGCGTGCGGTCCAGCTCACGGTGCGCCAGACCTGGCCCCGCCTGCTGGAGCAGCCCTCCAGCGTCTTCGCGGGGACCTGCCGGCCGGGCGAGATGCTGACGCCCGAGGCCAAGGTGCGGGCCGTCGCCCGCGGCGCCGCGACGATCGGCCCCCCCTGGGTCGCGGCCACCTTCGACGGCTGGATGGAGCGCTTCCTGCCCGCGCAGCTCCGCGACGAGAACGGCCAGCCGATCGAGGCGACCGAGGTCACCGTGCTGCCCAACCTGCGCGCCGTGAAACGCATGCGGGGGCAGCTCGACCGCCTCTTCCTCCAGGGCTTCGGCAACCGCGCGGCGCCCCACCTGGGCAAGGGCCGCGACTTCGACCGCCTGCGCGAATACGTGATCGGCGACGATCTGCGCGACGTGGCCTGGAAGGCCTCGGCCCGCCACCGCAAGCTGATCACCCGCGAGTACCGGCTCGACCGCTCGCAGGACATCCTGATCTGCCTGGACCGTGGACACCGCATGGCCGCCCGCGTGGCTCACGTCACCCGGCTCGACCACGCGGTCAACGCGGCCGTGCTCCTCGCCTCGATCTGCAACCGGATGGAAGACCGGGTCGGCCTCCTCTCCTTCGCCGACGGCGTGGAACAGGGCCTGGGACAGGGCCGCGGCAACGGCCACCTGCGCAAGATCACCGGCTTCGCGGCGAACGTGATGCCCGAGTACCTGCACACCGACTACCTGGCGCTCGGCGCCCATCTCCGCCGCCGGATGCGCAGCCGCTCCCTGGTACTGATCCTCACCTCCCTGCCCGAAATGGAGGGCGAAGGGGAGATCGTGCGCGCCGTGGAGATGCTCGTGCCGCAACACCTGCCGGTGGTGATCGTCTTCTCGGACCCGGCCATGGCCGCGGCGGCCACGTTCCTGCCCGAGGACAAGCCCGAGCTCTGCCGCACGCTCGTGGCGCGCGACCTCTGGATCGAGCGCCGCAAGGTCCTCGCCGAGCTGCGGCGCCGCGGCGCCCTGGTCGCCGAGACCGCGCCCGGCGATGCCGGCGTGCAGGCCGTCAACAGCTACCTGGAGGTCAAGAGGAGGCAGCTCCTGTAAACCCATGGCCATGGACATCGACCGCTTCGTCGAAGAACGCAAGGACCGCTGGCGCCGGCTGGAAGAGGTCCTGGGCCGCGCCGAGAGCTCCACCGAGCAGGAGCTGGGGCCGGAGGGGATGCGCGAGCTCCTCCGCCTCTACCGCCTGGCGTCCTCGGACCTCAACCAGGCCCGCTCGCTCACCGCGGACCCCGAGCTGCTGGAGCGTCTGAACGCGCTCGCCGGCCGCGGCTACCGCTTCATCTACCGGTCGCGCCGCGAGGGCGGGGCCCTGGGACGCCTGCGCCGCTTCCTCGGCGTCGAAGTGCCCGAAGCCTACCGCCAGGAAGCCTGGTCCGTGGCGACCGCGGCCGCGGCGCTGCTGCTGGGCGCGCTCTTCGGAGTCCTCGCCGTGCTCGCCCGGCCCAGCGCGGCCGAGGAGCTCATCGATCCCCTGTTCTTCACGCAGAGCCCGCGCGAGCGGGTCGAGCAGATCGAGAGCCAGGAAGAGCGGATCGCCACCCTGGACGACGCGGCCCTCTTCGGAGCCCAGCTCTACACCCACAACATCAAGGTCTCGTTCCTCGCCTTCAGCCTCGCCGCGCTCACCCTGGTCGGAGGAGCCTGGATCCTCTTCACCAACGGCGTCCTGCTCGGCGCGGTGGCCACCACCTACCTCCTCGACGGGGTGAGCCTCTTCTTCTTCGCCTGGGTGGGACCCCATGGAGCGCTGGAGCTGCCGTCGATCGCCTTCGCCGGTGCTGCGGGGCTGGTGGCGGGCCGGGCGCTCTTCTTCCCCGGCGAGCTCTCGCGAGCCGCGGCGCTGCGCCGGGCCATGCCGCAAGTTTGGCGGATGATGGTGGGCGTGATGCTGTTCCTCGTGGTCGCCGGGCTGATCGAAGGCTCCTTCTCGCAATTCTCGGCGAAGACGGTCCCCTACTCGCTCAAGATCGCCGTGGCCCTCGTCCTCCACGTCGCCCTGATGGCCTACCTGTTCGTGCCGCGGCAACCGGAGCTCCGTACGTGATTCCTGGAAGCCGCCGCGGCGAGCGGCTGATCCTCACGCCGGAGCACGTGCCGATCCGGCTGAGCCCGGCCGGCCTCGGCAGCCGCTTCCTCGCCCTGATGACCGACGTGGTCATCGTCCTCGGCACGCTCTCGATCGTGAGCGTCGTCCTCCGGGCCGTCTTCAGCCCTGGCGTGGCCGAGGCCTTCGCGACCACGGCCAGCTTCGTGCTCTTCGTCGGCTATCCGATCTGGTTCGAGCTCCGGCACCAGGGGCGCACGCCCGGCAAGCGCGCCTTCGGGCTGCGGGTCGTGGATGGCCGCGGCCTGCCGATCCGGCTGGAACAGTCGTTCATCCGCAACATCGTGCGGGCGCTGGACTTCGCCCCGCTGTTCTACGGCGTGGGCGGCCTCGTCTCGCTCTTCGACCGCGACCGCCGCCGGCTGGGCGACATCCTGGCAGACACGCTCGTGGTCCACGAGAGGCTCCCGTTGCGTCCCCAGGGGCAGATCCGCCTGGAGCGGCGCTTCAACGCGCTGCGCACCCCGTCCGCCCTGCGCCGCATCCGTCAAAGGGTGGACCTGGAAGAGCGGGAGTTCCTCCTCACCCTCTGCATGCGCGCCGACCGCCTGGAGCCAAGCGCGCGCTACGACCTCATGGAAGAGGTGGGAACCCACTACCGCCAGCGCTTGGAGATCGACGCCCCCCAGCTCTCCAACGAAAACCTCGTCCGCGACCTCACGGCCGCGCTCTACAACGTGGGCGAGGGGTAGAATCCGAGGGACGGCGGATTTTCCGCCAAAGGAGCAATCATGGAACCCTGGATTACGACCGACCCTGGCATTCTAGGTGGAAAGCCCTACATCCGGGGGACGCGCATCAGCGTCCAACACGTCCTTGAGCTCCTGGCAAGCGGAGCCGCTCAGGAGGACATCCTGCGAGCACATCCCCAGATCACCCCTGAAGGACTCGCGGCGGCCCTCCAGTACGCGGCGCAGTCGATGAAGAACGAGGTTGTCTGGGATATCCAGATCTCGGCATGAAGCCGCCCGATTTTCAGCTCTTTGCGTCTACGTAAAGCAATTCATATGCAGCTTCCGCGGCCTGTTGTTGACGGCTGCGCTGTGCGATGGACCATTCTCTCGTGGCTCTATCTATTGCCAAAGTCGTCCATCCGCGGCCATCTTCGTCTGAGATGTGAACGAGCAGTGTGTGCTTGTTGTGCTCGACGCGGGCGCGGTGCTTGGGGTTGCCTTCTTCCTCCAGCCCGCGCATAGCTCGCCCCTTGGCAAAAGCTCCTATGAACGAGGTCCAGCGGCTACGAGGCGGTTTCGGTACAGATCCACTGCAAGCATCAGTCATAGCATTCTCGTCCTCAAGGTCCTCAAGCTAGTTCCCTCTGCTATCGAGCCTTCGCCTGCTTAGGCCCAACGGCATTGAGATCAGGCGCAACACCCGCAAGCCGAGCCGAGGTAAAGGGGCGGGCGTTGTCGCCTGCAGCGAATTGTTTGGGGCCTCCGAGAATTGTTCCGCTCAGTATATAAACATATAGGTCACTGTCTTCGTCACGGAGTTGTACTCCACGTCGACATCGCTGCCTACGGTCAGGGACGCGAAGGTCCGGTCCTGATCACCATCTGTGATATCGGAAGTCTTATCGACTGAGAGGACCAGCACCGTCGGCGCCTTGTCTTCTGTCGTTCGTTCCACTCTAAGAGTAACGGTCTTGGCGTCCTCATCCATCGCCGTGATTTCTCCTGACATGAACTCGAGGTCGTCTGTCGCCTCCTCGGCAAGCTTGATCATGGAAGACGCCGTCACAGGCGGAGGGTCGTCCTTCGGACAACACTGAGAGTTAGGTCTTGATGCTGCAAGTAGCCGCCCCGTAGACCAAGAGCCGAGGAAGACAAGGCCAGCGATGACGATCGCATATCTTGCTGCTACCATGGCAACCTCCGCTTTAAGAACGGTGAGTGATCACGTGTGCCGTCCGCAGGACTAGGACACGAGGTCAATGTCACACGGCGCCGCCAGCCCCAAGCGATCGTCCCCTCAAGCTCTTATATACATAGACTTAGCAGTTTACGTCCGGCCTTGGAGGGTGTCAATCGGGACGGAGAAGCTCCGGACCTCCGGCTTTTCAAGGGAATCTCGATAGAGGCACTTCAACATATAACCTGGGAGGCTCCCCGGGCGGGGAGGATACCCTCCCCGAGAGGGATGGCAGCCTCCCCGGAAGGGGAGTGCCCTCCCCCGAGGGGGGGAGGCCTGGTACGCGTGGGGAGGATGCCGGTACACGCGGGGGAGAGACATCCCCGAGCGGGGAGGAGCCCGGTACACGCGGGGAGACGCCTCTCCCCCATGGGGGATGGAGCCCGGTACAGGCGGGGATGTCACTCTCCCCCACGCTCGGGGACGCCTCCCCTGGACGCACGAGCGATTCGCCCGCGTGTGCGAGCGACTGCCCCGTCTGTACGAGCGACTCCCCCAGACGTACGAGCGATTGCCACACGCGTAGCAGCGACTCGCACATCCGCATGAGCGACTCCCCCGCGTGTACCGCCGACTCGCACATCCGTACGAGCGTCCGCCCCGCGTGTAGCAGCGACTCCCCCATGCGTACGGGCGTCCGCCCCGTGTGTACCGCCGACTCGTACGCGTGTGCCAGTCACTCGTACGCATGTGCGAGTCACTCGCACACATGTGTCAACCACTCGCACACGTGTGCCAGCCGGCCGTACGCGTGTGCGAGCCACTCGTCCGCGCGAACCGGCCACTCTCCCAGACGCACGAGCGTCCCGTCCCAATGTACCGACCCCTGGTACGGAGGTGCGGGAGGCTCGTACGGAGGGACGGGAGGCCGGTACGCGGAGAGGGGGGACTCGTACCACGGGGACGAGCGCTCCCATGGAAGCGGGGAACCAGGAGCTGTTTAATTACACTCGCCCGGCCGAACACTCACCAGGCACTTAGTGATGAGCCCTCAGTTAAAGCCCCTCACAAGTGCCCCCAAAGAATTCAGGCCCCGGAATACCTCCAACGCCCTCAGGCTCGTACCACTGTATATAGCAGCGGACGGTGGTGCTGCGTAATGAGAAATTGTAGAAGAGAGTGACAAGACCGGTCATCGTACCCGATCCCGGTACGGTATTGTAGCTGTGGGTGACGTTCTGGCCTGCACCAAAGGTCCCATCTCCAAACCGCCAGGTATAAGAAACGACGCCCGGCAATGGGTTGGCTGAAAATGAGCAGATGTTATCCACACAAGACCAGACGTACAGACGTTGTGTGGCGGCGAAGGTTTCATGTAGCGAGAAAACCAGACATAGTACTGCCCAACCGCAGATACGCTTTTTCATCTTCCTGTCTCCTTTTGTAATACTCCGTAGTTCATAGCTTTTCCCAGAGTACTCAGAGCACACCAAGGCGTGCAACGGCTTGGCGTTTTAGCGACAGACGGCGCAGAGCCTCAAGCTAAGTCGCGCGTCTCTCCTGCTATTGAGAGATGACTGAAGCGGGGAAAACATTTCAGGAGTAAGTATCCCTGGTGTATCGGGAGCTGATGGCGGGCTGGTGCGCGAGATCGAGTCCGACGCCGCGGCGGAAAGAAAGCTCATGGGCCTCGAACACTCACCAGGCACCTGGTGATGGAACTAACCAACTCCCGGAAGGGAGAGGTGTCGGGAGTTGACAAGGGGCTTTCTAATGGGAGATGGTGCTCGGCACAGGCGTGGATGTCACTCTCCCCCACGCGGGGGACGCCTCCCCGGACGTACGAGCGATTCCCCCGCGTGTACCGCCGACTCGCACATCCGTACGAGCGTCCGCCCCGCATGTACCAGCGACTCCCCCGTGCGTACGGGCGTCCGCCCCATGTGTACCGCCGACTCGTACGGCCGTACCAGTCACTCGTACACGTGTGCCAGTCACTCCCCCCTGTGTGCCAGTCACTCCCCCCTGTGTGCCAGTCACTCGTACGCGTGTGCTAGCCACTCTCCCAGACGCACGAGCGTCCCATCCCAATGTACCGACCCCTGGTACGGAGGTACGGGAGGCTCGTACGGAGGGACGGGAGGCCGGTACGCGGAGAGGGGGGACTGTCCGGCGTCAATTAGATTTGAGGGTCGCAGTTCTAATTGTCGCCGAACACTGAGCTTCCTCTTCCGCGCCCGCCGCGACCAGGCGCTGCGGTTCGCGGCCTGACCGCGGAGGCGTCGATCCTGGACTGCATCACGAAGTGCGCGTCCTCATGGAAAAAGTTTCTGGGTAGCCCTGTCTACCCATTGGGTAGAGGGGTCTACCCATTGGGTAGTGGGGTCTACCCATTGGGTAGAGGGGTCTACCCATTGGGTAGAGGGGTCTACCCATTGGGTAGAGGGGTCTACCCGTTGGGTAGAGGGGTCTACCCGTTGGGTAGAGGGGTCTACCCCTTGGGTAGAGGGGTCTACCCGGTGGGTAGAGG